>JADFYS010000038.1 GCA_015232955.1 Gammaproteobacteria bacterium | reverse complement strand
CTTCCGTTCTACCGACAATAAAGGCTCGTTGCTGCTGGTGATCCACCACCGCTGCTGCGGGGTAGATGGCGAACACCATCTCGGGGTAGGGGGGGGTTGGCCGCGCTCGTTGCGGTAATCTCTCTAGACGGCGCCCGAGATCATAGCCAAAGAAGCCGATCGCTCCTCCACAGAAGGGGAGATGGTCGACCCCTTGGGTGATCGGCCCCAACGCCCTCTCCAGCAGAAGAAAGGGATCTGCTTCAGAACTGCGGCGCTGCTGCTGCTCTTCGATCATCGTCTCACTGCCGCGGGTGGTGAGGCGGGTTGTGGGGGCAGTGGCGATGATATCGAAACGGCCATCACTGCGCCACGGGGCGCCACTGTCGAGGAATACCGTCCACGGGAGGTGGGCGATGGCGGCACAGAGTCTCTCGCCGCTTCCGGGATAGGGGATTTCGGTGATCCCTGCTTTAGGGGTCATTGCCGATGGTGAGGGCGCGGCAGAGGAGCGAGACGGGGTGAAGCAGCTCGATTCCGGGGGCGAGCGCCTGCTCAAGGTGGAGGGCACAACCGAGGTTGGGGGTGACGACGATATCGGGGGCGATGGTGGCGATCGCCTCAAGATGGGGCTGGCGATAGGCGGCTGCACTCTGCGGATCGCTCACCATGTGGGTCCCTGCGGCACCACAGCAGAAATTGTTGCTGGGCAGCAGTTCAACCTTCAGTTGCGGGATGAGCTGGAGCAGATAACGGAGATCATCCGTATTATGGAGCTGGTTACGACTGCTACACGGCTGATGGAGGGCGATTGTATAGGGGAGGGGGGAGAGCGGTGGCATCCCCCTGAGTTCTCGCTCTCTGAAGTGGTGGGCGAGAAAGGTGACCAGTTCGCTCACGGAGCGGGAGGTCGGCAGGTTTTGATACTGGTGGCTACAGCCGCCGACGCTGTAGAGAACCGTATCCGCCTCCTGCTGCTCAATCTGCTGCGCCAACGCCTGTTGCAACGCTTCTGCTTGTTGAATATCGCCCTGATGACGATGGATCGTCCCGCAGCACGACTCCTCTTTGAGGAAGAGAACGCGGTAACCGAGATGCCGTAACAGGGTGGTGGCGTCGTTGAGTGTAGTGCAGTCAAACGCCTCGCCAAGACACCCTTTTAGAAGCAAAATCTGTGGTGGAGGTGAAAGGGAGCGATCGCTAGAGGGGCGTGGGGATGTGCGGAGCCGACGCTGCAGTCGCCGCGCATAGTGGCGGAACTGGGCAGAGAGAGCGCTGCTCTGCCCTACGACCGTTGCCACACCGCTATGGCGATAGAGGGTGAGGAGATGGTGGGTGAGCCACGGCCGGGAGCGTGAGGCGAGAAGTAGTGAAATAAGCAGGGGGCGACGGGGGGGAGGGGTTGGCTGCAGACGCTCTTTTGCGAGGAGAAGAAGGCGGCTGTACTCCACCTGTGACGGACAGAAGGCCTCGCAGCTGGTGCAGAGCAGGCAGCGTTGCAACGGTTGCAGGGCATCGGCGGTGAGCGGGATCTCCTCTCGCAGCAGAGACTGAATGAGGGTGATCCTCCCGCGGGGGGAGTCAATTTCGCAGCCGTAGTGGCGATAGGTGGGGCAGTGGGGAAGACAGAGACCGCAGAGAACACAACGATCGCTCAGTTTGAGCAGGGTCTGAACAGAGGCGGACATCGGCTTATGGGGCCTGGTTACGCAGGGTTTTGTAGATCTGGGGCAGAAGAAGGTAGGCGGGGAAGGCGAGGAAAAAGGTGAGAAGAAAGTAGGGGGCATACCCCATCATCTCGGCGCCAAAACCACCCGCCCAACCGGCAAGAGAGCGACTGAGAGCGAAGATAGAGGAGAGAATGGCGTACTCGGTAGCGGCACGCTGACGGTTGGTGATCGCCATCAAAAATGCGAGAAAGGCGGCGGTACCCAGCCCCCCGGTAAAAGATTCGAGGCCGCTGGCGCTATAGATAAGGATGGTCTCCTCCAGCGCCATTTCGCCACCGTTCGCGCCGATAGAGATGGTCGCTGCAGCATAGGCGTAACCGAGGTTGGAGAAGGCCTGTGCCAACCCCAGACTCCAGAGACCGTGAAAGATGCCGATACGGTCGGTGATCCACCCCCCGACAATGCCGCCGGCGATGGAGAGGACAAGGCCGATATTGACCGACACCAGGCCGATCTCGCTTGCAGAGAAACCGGCATCGACCCAGAACGGTTTAATCATAAACCCCATCGAGCTGTCTCCCAGCTTGAAGATGAGGATAAAGAGGATGATGGGGAGCATCAGGGGGCGCGAGAGCAGCTCAAACAGGGCACCAAACATCGGCCCATTGCGAAGGGTGGTGAGGGAGATCTCCGCTTCTGCCCCTAACTGTTGCCGTTTTTTTCGGGCGAAATAGAGCGAGAATAGCGGTGGGAGTAGAGCGATTCCTGCAGCGATGAACCAGAAGAGGGGATAACGGTCGCTCCAGTGGAGTTTGCTCTCTGCAAGCCAGAGGGTACCCAAGATAAATAGCACTACCAGCGCCATCGCCCACGGCTGACGGAGGATCGCCTGTAGCTCATGGCGAAGAGTGGTGGGGTGGAGATCTGCAGTTGGGGGGATGATCTGTTCGCTGGGGGCGCGGAGGGAGAGGGCGGCGAGAAGGGCAAAGAGGGCGAAGGCGATGACAAAGGTCCCGGCCCAGCCGATGTAGTCACTCAGGATGAGAAGGAAGCCGGCAGCGAGCATCCCTACCCGGTAAAAGCCGATGCGAAGGCCGTTGGCAACTCCGTATTGGTGACGGTCGAGCATCTCAATGGTGTAGCCATCAACAGCGATATCGTGGGTGGCAGAGAGGAGGGTGAAGAGACCGATGCCGAACCAGACCCAGGCGCCAAAATCGGTATGGAGGGCAAAGATGATCATCACCCCCCCCATCCCGAGATCCACCAGCGCCATCCAGCGGCGGTGGTGACGATAGCGATCTACCGCCGGTGCCCAGATAAATTTTAAGGTCCAGGCGAGGCCGAGCAGGCTCATAAAGCCGATCTTCCACAACTCCACCCCCTGCTGGCGAAAGAGGACCGGGAAGATGTCGTAAAAGATCCCGAGAGGAAACCCTTCGGCAAAATAGAGGATCCCGACCCAGAACAGTTTAGAGCGCAGGAGCGAGGCGGATTGGGATGAGTCGGGGGGTGTAGTCTTCATCAAAAGGGGGTAGGGAAATTTTTAGCGTCGCTATCATACACCCAAACCCGTACAATTCGGGGCTATGGTTGAGATCTCTTTTGCAGCAGCCCTGGTGGTGGGGCTTTTGGGCGCTGTCCACTGTGTCGGGATGTGTGGTGGGGTCGTGTCCCTGCTCACGCTCACCGCAGGCGGGGGTGCGGGGCGGCTGCCCCTGCCGCGTCTTCTGCCGCTGCTGCTCGCCTACAATCTGGGGCGACTCGCAAGTTATGGCATCGCCGGTGCAGTGGCCGGGGGGCTGGGTGGCGTTCTGGCATCACTCACCGCGCTGGAGCCGCTGCAGCGGCTCGCTTCGATCCTGGCCGGAGGCGTGATGGTGGTGATGGGCCTCTATCTTGGCGGCTGGTGGTTTGGCCTGAACCGAATTGAGCGTCTGGGGGGGGGTGTGTGGCGGCGGCTGGAGCCGCTGGGGCAGAGGTTGCTGCCGGTAACCTCGCCGCTGCAGGCGTTGGCGATGGGGGCAGTCTGGGGGTGGCTCCCCTGCGGTCTGGTCTACAGTGTACTGATCTGGAGCCTCACCGCCGGCAGCGCCCTCAACGGGGCGTGGCTGATGGTTGGGTTCGGTATCGGGACACTCCCCAATCTCCTCCTGATGGGGGTGATGGCGACCACCCTGCGTCAACTGCTGCAGCAGCAGTGGGTGAGATGGATCGCCGGAGGGGGGGTGGTCGTGCTCGGACTGCTCTATATTATTGGAGTGTAGTTTCTGTTAGCTGTGAATCAGTTTGAAGATGGCGGTGATCTCGTCATACTCTCTCTTTAACAGCTGCGCTTCACTCTTAATCTCGTTAATCCGCTCTTCAATCGTCTCCTGCGATTCGCTCACCTTACGCAGGTTCTCGAGTCTTTGGTCCATCTCGGTTTTGCGCTCGGTGATATGTTTGACCAGTGGTGAGAGTACCGCCTTACGCCACCCTTCGGCGTCACGGTGCGCCTTGTAAAAGAGGTTGCGCGCGTGGCTGACCAGAGAGATAAAGAACTTTTTCACCACAAAGGACTGCTCGGTCATCGTCGTTACCGGACTGTTGCGGAACTCATCAGCATCACTGGAGAGCTTTTTCATCTCGGCACTGTAGCTATCGATGGTGAAGAGTACCGGTTCGAGATCGGGGACATCGTGTTCAGCATTAAATTTGTGGTAGAGGGTGGTCACCAGACGGTTGAGCTGTTCGGTGTACTCCTGTAGCTCCTCGAACTTCTCCTCAATCCCCCCAAAAAAGGTCTTCATCCCCTTTTTCAGGCCGCCCGTGGTCCAACTGCCGGACATCTCTTCGCGGGTGGCGCCAACCAGCAGATCGAGTTTGGCGAGATCAAGCAGGGCGAGTAACTTTTTACTCTGATCTGAAAGTAGTTTTTTGTTGGCATTAAACTCTTCGACACTTTTGTGATAGGCGACCTGCTCCTCGCGGGTGGTCTTCATCAAGTGCTCAATCACCCCGCGATTTTTACCACTCAGCCCCCCCAGATCCACCAGCTGCTGCTTGGCGGCCTTAAGACGGGAGGTGATCAATGCATGAGATTCGCGGATCATCGCCCCGATCGCCCCTTTAATGTGCTGATTGACCAGCTGCTGCTGGTTGGGAATGATATCGTTGGCGAGAATCGCCTCCAGGGTGAGGATATTACTGCGATCCAGAGTCTCCTGATTGTGACGAATCTTCGCCAGCAGCCCCTTTTGTGCCGAAACCGGGATCACATTTTCACGATCAATGCCGAGCATCTCTGACGCCTTGTGGCACTGCTCATCGATGGTGGCGCGGATGTTCTCTTCGGCCTTGAGATCGTCCCAGAGCGAGTCGATCTTGTTGAGGACGACAATTAGCCCCTTCTGATGGTTGGCACGGAGCGGTTTGACATTCAGGTTCCACATATCGAGATCGGACTTGGTCACACCGGTATCTGCGGCCATGACGAAGAGCACACTCTGGGCGTTGGGGAGCATATTGACCGTCAGCTCCGGCTCGGTACCCACCGCATTGAGGCCGGGGGTATCGAGAATCACCAACCCCTGTTTGAGCAGAGGGTGGGGGAAGCTGATGATGGCGTGACGCCAGACCGGGATGTCGATGGTGTCGGGCAGCACCCCATCCCGGCTATGAAACTGGATATCCTCATCCTGAAACAGCCCCAGCGCCCGTGCTTCAGCGATAGTCACCTTTTTGGTCTTAACGATCTCTTTGAACGCCTCCTCCATTCCCGAAGAGTCTTCAACATCGAGAGCGATAGAGGACCACTGGATCGGATCCCGTTTATAGTCGGCGATCGACTTCTCCTGCAGCCGGGTCTCGATGGGAAGGAGACGAATATAGGAGCTGTTACTCTCTGAATCGTAGAGGAGTTCAGTCGGACACATCGTGGTTCTGCCCGCTTCCGAGGGGAGGAGGCGGCGATCGAACTCAGAGAAGAAGATGGCGTTAATCAGCTCCGTCTTCCCCCGGGCAAACTCAGCGACAAAAGCGATAGTCAGTTTTTCAGAACGGAGGCTTGAGAGGATCTCTGAGATCCGCATCTCATCTTCGCTGTCGGCCATCTCATTGTGGGTCAACCACTGCTGGTAACGATCTATCCCCTGGGAGAGGTTCTCCTTCCAGCGCCCGTAGGCCTGCATCTGTTCAGAAAAGCGTGCTGAGGTCGTCACTTCCCTTATTTATCCTCTGTTGGCAAAGAGTAGAAAATTGAAGCTACTTTAGCACGGGAATACTATTTTTGCCCAAAAAAAAGGGCACCCGAAGGTGCCCCTTGTGAGAGACGGCTTTCCGGCCTAATTCGTAACCGTTTAGTCCCCCTTCATTAAATCCCCCTCTCCCATTGGGAGAGGGCCGGGGTGAGGGCTAAAACAGGCCAGGGGAGTGAATGGTTACCCTAATTCAGGCTTTTATAGTAGTCCATCAGGATCTGTGCCACCTCGGGACGGGAGAACTCCTTCGGAGGAGCGATGCCATTACCGAGCATCTCACGCACTTTGGTTCCTGAAAGGAGAACAAAGTCATCTTTGGTATGGTCAGGGGCTTCACGCATCATCATCACTTTATTCAGCTTTTTGGAGTATGCGGTGTGGTCAGCCTCAAAGATCTCAATTTCGAGCGCCCCTTTTGGAACCTCATTGTGGAAGATAGTTTGGGCGTCAAAGGCGCCGTAGTAGTCACCGACACCGGCGTGATCACGACCGACGATGAAGTGGCTGCAGCCCATATTCTGACGGAAATAGGCGTGAAGCACCGCCTCTCTCGGGCCGGCGTAGAGCATATCAAAGCCGTAACCGGTCACCATGGCGCTATTGGGTGGGAAATAGAGTTCGACCATCTTGCGGATGGCGGCATCGCGGACCGGGGCAGGAATATCCCCTTTTTTGAGCTTACCGAGGAGCATATGGATCACCAGACCGTCACAACCGAGGCGATCCATCGCCATATGACACAGCTCTTCGTGGGCGAGGTGCATCGGATTACGGGTCTGGAAGGCGACCACATTTTTCCAGCCGCGCTCAGCGATCTCATTGCGAATCTCTACCGCGGTGCGGAAGGTGTCGGGGAAGTCATCCTGAAAATAGCTGAAGTGGAGGACCTGAATCGACCCGGAAACGGCCATTCTTCCCTGACTGTTAAATGCGGCAACACCCGGGTGCTCACCATCGTCGGTGCCGTAAACACGCTGGGTCATGGTCGCCATCTGGCTCTCCGAGACCTCCTCAATGGCGGCAACATCCATAATGGCGAGTACCGGGTTCCCCTCCATATTGGGGTCACGCAGGGCGATGCGGCTCGCTCCGGCGATGGCGCTGGTATCCTCCAGCAGGCAGAGGACCGGTACCGGGAAGAAGGAGCCGTCGCTCAGGGTCATCTTCTCGGCAGCGCCCATCGCATCGGCAACATTCATGAACCCTTGCAGCGGATTGAAGTAGCCACCGCCCATCATTACGGCGTTACCGGCAGCCTGAGAGCTGATGGTGACAGAAGGGAGGGTCTCCGCCTCTCTCATCAATTGGTGGTGCTGATCCTGGTCGTAGACAAACAGGGGGTTGAGTTGATCCGATCCGATAGGTTTGATCACTTGTTGGGGTCTCCACTGGTCATGGTTAAGGTTGCGGTGGCTTACCGGAGGTGGTGCACCACTCCCCGGCAACTTCAGAAAAACCGTTTCAGGCCACCCCCTACACAGTGTAAGAGTCGGCCAACTGGCGGATGATGATAGTTGAGGAAGGGACGGTGATCAAATATTAATCTTCCTCCAACAGAGAATTAGCGGCTTTATCCCCTTTTTTCCGCAGAAGAGGGACCATTGTTGGGGGGGTAATAACCAACTAAATTAGTTGGTCTATAAAGGATTTTTATGGGGTCGACAGATAGTTCTGGTTGGACAGAGAGGGGGAAGTCGTTTAAGGTAGCGCCTCCCGAAATATGGGGTGTGTCACTGCAATTGGGTTTTTGGCTGTTTTTTTGGTCAAAAGAGGCAGTGAAAGGACCGAGTGACACAGTACTGAGTACTGCATCGTAACCAGATTTCGATAATGCTGCCGCTGAAGAGTTTGGCGGTGGTTGATAGCAGTTTAACAACCTACCAGGAGCAAAAAATGCCAACATTTGTGCGTACTGACAAGTGCGATGGATGCAAAGGTCAAGACAAAACCGCTTGCATGTACATCTGTCCTCACGATCTGATGAAGCTCGACAAAGACGGATCAGACACCGGACACGCGATGAAATCATACAACCAAGAGCCAGAGCAGTGCTGGGAGTGTTACTCCTGTGTCAAGATCTGCCCTCAAAACGCTATTGAAGCTCGTCATTATGCGGATGTTGTCCCCTTGGGTGGTTCTGTCCAGCCTCTGCGCGGTACTGACTCCATCATGTGGACCATCAAATTCCGTAACGGTACCCTCAAGCGCTTCAAGTTCCCGATCCGTACCACTCCCGAAGGTTCTATCGAGCCTTACACCGGCAAGCCTGACGCCGTGATGTCGAAGATTACCGAGATCGGTTTCTTTAACCACAACGAGCAGAACGGCTTCCGTGCTGGTGACCCAAGCGAACTTATCCGTAAGTAAGCGTTCCGCATTAACTTAAAGATTTTTTAGAGGATTTAAAGAAATGGCTGAATTTGGGAATCCAGATGTCGTTGAAGAAGAAGTAGATGTACTCATGATTGGCGGCGGTATGGCCAACTGTGGTGCTGCCTACGAAATTATGCCTTGGGCCAAGCAGGCTGAGGCAGAGCTGGGGCGTGAGCTGAAGATCAGGCTGGTGGACAAGGCTGCGATGGACCGCTCTGGTGCGGTTGCACAGGGTCTCTCTGCCATCAACACCTACATCGGAACCGAGCAGGATCCTGCCGACTACGCGCGGATGGTCTCCAATGACCTCATGGGGATCACCCGTGATGACCTCGCTTATGACCTCGGTCGTCATGTAGACGAGTCTGTTCACCTCTTCGAAGAGTGGGGTCTCCCCATCTGGAAGTTAGACGAAAACGGTGAGCGTTTTGACGGCTCTAAGGGTATGACCCCGCTGAAAGATGGTGGTAAGCCTGTCCGTTCCGGTAAGTGGCAGATCATGATTAACGGTGAATCCTACAAGTGGATTGTTGCCGAAGCGGCGAAAAAGGCGCTCGGTATCGACCGTATCCAGGAGCGTATCTTTATCGTTAAGCTGATTAACGACAAGAACGACCCGAGCCGTATCGCTGGTGCAGCCGGCTTCTCGGTTCGTGATCACAAGGTTGTCATCTACAAAGCGAAGGCGATCCTTCTCGCTGCCGGCGGATGTGTCAACATCTTCCGTCCCCGCTCTGTGGGTGAAGGTACCGGTCGTGCCTGGTATCCGGTATGGAATGCCGGTTCTACCTACTCTATGGCAGCCGAGGCTGGCGCTGAGTTGACCCTGATGGAAAACCGCTTCGTACCTACCCGTTTTAAAGACGGTTACGGTCCTGTAGGTGCATGGTTCCTCCTCTTCAAGTCACAGGCGACCAACTCTCTTGGCGAGACCTACATGACTCGCAACAAAGAGATGCTCGACGACTATCCTCCTTATGGCAAGGCTGCTGTTCCTGCATCCTGCCTCCGTAACCACCTCATGCTCAAAGAGATGAAGGAAGGTCGCGGTCCTATCTGGATGGATACCGTAACCGCTCTTGCCAAGCTGCGTGACACCCTCTCACCTCGTGAAGTGAAGCACCTCGAAGCCGAGGCGTGGGAAGACTTCCTTGATATGTGTGTCGGTCAGTGCGGTATCTGGGTGGGTGAGAACATCGAGCCTGAGAAGAAGAACTCAGAGCTGATGCCTACCGAGCCTTACCTCCTTGGTTCACACTCCGGTTGCTGCGGAATCTGGACCTCTGGTCCCGATGATGTTGGCGCACCTACCGAAGAGACCGAAGCGGGCGTTCCTGCTCACCTCCCTTCAGGTTGGAACTGGGGCTACCGTGGTATGACTACGGTCAAAGGTCTGTTTACAGCGGGTGATGGTGTCGGTGCTGCCGGTCACAAATTCTCCTCTGGTTCACACGCCGAAGGACGGATGGCTGCCAAGGCGATGGTCAAGTACTGCATCGACAACAAGGACTACCAGCCAGAGCTGGACACCTCTGTTGACGATCTGGTCAACGAGATCCTGCGCCCGGTCAAGACCTATCTTGAGTTTAAAGACTACACCACAGCGATCGATGTCAACCCCCACTACATCACCCCCAAGATGCTGCAGTTCCGTCTGCAGAAGATCATGGACGAGTATGTAGCTGGTGTTGCAACTTACTACATCACCAATGAGAATATGATGGCTGTCGCCGAAGACAAGCTGGGTATGCTCAAGGAAGATGCGCTGAAGATGCGTGCCAAAGACCTTCATGAACTGCTCCGTGCATGGGAAAACTATCACCGTATTCTCACCGCCGAAGCACACATGAAGCACATTCAGTTCCGTGAAGAGTCCCGTTATCCTGGATTCTACTATCGTGCCGACAAGAACTTTGTCGACGAAGAGAACTGGCACTGCTTTGTAAACTCCATCTACAACAAAGAGACCCAAGAGTGGACCTGCTTCAAGCGTGCCCATGTGGATCTCGTAGATAAGTCTAAGCTCTTCAAGTAAGCGTTTACTTGCAGTTCTGACAAGGAGAGGCCGGATGTCGTCAGACATCCGGTCTTTTTTTTCTGTATAGTTTCTTAACTAAAAAGAGCTAAAGAGATGAAATCGTTTGATAAGAATCTATTTTCGTCACGCGAATATTTTGAGACGAAGGGACGGTCATAGAGATCGTTTTCCGAGGTAACCGTTCAGACCCCATCACCTGATCTCCCTCTCCCAGCGGGAGAGGGTAGGGGTGAGGGTTAAAAAAGCAGGGGGGTCTGAACGGTTACTTTCCGAGCCGGTGGATGCGCTTCGCTTATCCACCCGACGAGAGCGCCCCATTTTTGGGTATAAAGGTTTTAGCGATGTCTCCTCTTGCCGTTGGCGATAACAGGACCCATATCTAAACCCTTACCCACAATGTCCTAAAGAAGAGAAGTTATGGCCGAAGTTACCATCAAAAATTCCCCCAACCTCGAAAGCCCGGTGATTCCCAACCTGCTGACAGGGGAGACCAAAATCCAGTTTCGCTGTCACAAAGAGATCAAGTGCTTTAACGCTTGCTGCAGCAATATCGACATCACCCTCACCCCCTACGACATCATCCGTCTCAAAAACCGGCTGGATCTTGACTCCAGCACCTTTCTTAAGGATTTCACTATCCCTTTTGAGTTTGAAAAAGATGGCATCGCCGGTGTCAAGTTGATGCCGGTGGAGAGTGGAACCGCCTGCCGTTTTATGGTGGATGAAGGGTGCAGTGTCTATGAAGATCGGCCGACAGCGTGTCGCTACTATCCGGTAGGTCTGGTCTCGATGCGTAAGCAGGATGAGTATACCGACACCAGCTCCTATGCCCGGGTCGAAGAGGATCACTGTCTGGGACACCAGGAGGAGCGGCAACTGACGATTAATGAGTATCGTCAGGAGCAGGGCGTCGAAGAGTATGATGAGTATGCTCGCGGCTGGCGCCAATTGATTTTGAAGAAGAAATCCTCCGGAGCCACCATCGGCAAACCGACCAAAACCAGTCGTCGTCTCTTCTTTATGACCTGCTACGACATTGACCGTTTCCGCATCTTTGTCGCCAGCGAAGGGTTTCAGAACAGCTTTGATGTTGCCGAAGAGCGGATGGCAAAGGCGTTGACAGATGATGTCGAGCTGATGCAGTTTGGCTTTGACCTGATGAAGCAAGTGCTGTTTGGAGAAGAGAGCATCGGTCTCAAGCCGGGGATACTCGATGAGCGGATCGAAAAAGAGCGGCAAAAGGAGGAGGCGCGACGGCAACAGGTCGAGAGCTGCGGCAACTCTGCGGACAGGGAGCCTGTGGATCTCTGAATAGCCTCACCCTCGAGCCTATTGCCACCCTGCGCTCACCGCTGCGGCAGAAGTTTGGCACCCCGCGCCAGCCGCGGTTGGTGACCGAGCTTACAGCGACTGTCGAGCTGCTTCCCCCTTATAACTGCAGTGACGCCTTTACAGGTCTCGAGCAGTTTAGCCACATCTGGCTACTCTTCTCCTTTCACCAGAG
>JADFYS010000389.1 GCA_015232955.1 Gammaproteobacteria bacterium | reverse complement strand
CGGCCCGCCTTCTTCTCCACCGTACCCCCGTCCTCACCTACACCCTCTGTCTCGAGTTTTTTGGAGATCTCAACCGTGCGGTTCCGGCCATTGTCGAGACGACGCAGCGGCTGGAGCAGGAGCCGGAGCTACTGCTCATCGGCCTCGAACATCTTGATGCACGCTACATTAAGGCGATCGGATACACCAGTAAGGCGGCGCGAGGCGATCTCCCGCGGATGGTGTTGCTTGCCGATATCGCGGTGGAGGATGAGACGGAGCGATCCCGACTCGATCGCGCTGCTGCCGACATCCTCACCCTGGCTGCGCAGCGGCAGGGGGAGGGGTTTCTCGCCGTAAGCGCCGAGGCGCGAAGACAGTTCTGGTCTGACCGTAGCCGCACTGCGGCCATCGCGGCCCACACCAACGCCTTTAAGATTAACGAAGATGTGGTGATTCCTCTGCCGCAACTGGCGGCATACAGTGACGGGATTGAGCGGATCAATATCATCCAGTCGACCCGCAACAAGCTGGAGATTCTTGTCGCCTGTCGTGACTATCTTGAGAACGAAGCGCTGGAGATGGCGATCGCCATTGTCGGTAGCCGCAGCGATGAGGAGTGGGCGATCCTCAAAAATAAACTCTCTGCCGCGTCGCGCCTGCTCAAACAGCGTGAACTGGGGTGGTCTCAGCTGCTGCAACAGCTCGATAGTGACGCCTCCCACCACCCCGGGTGGAGTCACCTTGCGCAGGCGGGGGAGAGCATTTTTCAGCTAATTCAGCGGGGAGCTGTTCGCATCTCTTTTCGGGATGAGGTGGCCAAACCGCTGCGGGAGATCTTTGGGGGTCGCGATCTCGCCCCCATTGTCACCTCCCTGACGGATATTCATAGTCGCCTCCGGCGGCGGCGGATCTTTGTCGCTACCCATATGCACGCCGGAGATGGCAATGTCCACACCAATATTCCGGTCTACTCCAACGACTATCAGATGTTGCAGCAGGCCGATGAGGTGGTGGCAGAGATCATGGCCCTCGCCTCTGAACTCGGCGGGGTCATCTCGGGTGAACACGGGATCGGTCTGACCAAGATGCAGTTCCTTGCGCAGGAGGCGGTGCGCGACTTCAGCCGTTACAAGCGTGTGTGTGATCCCGAGGGGCACTTTAACCGGGGTAAACTCCTGCCCGGCTCTGGACTGGCAAACGCCTATACACCTTCACTCCAGCTGCTGCAGCAGGAGGCGATCATCCTGGAAGCGAGTGAGCTGAGCCAGATCAACCATGCGGTCAAAGACTGCCTTCGCTGCGGTAAATGCAAACCGCACTGTACAACACATGTCCCTCGTGCCAATCTCCTCTACTCTCCCCGCAACAAGATCCTCGCCACCGGCATGGTGCTCGAAGCTTTTCTCTACGAAGAGCAGACCCGACGCGGGATTTCGGTGCGCCATTTTGCCGAGATGAATAGCATCGCCGATCACTGCACGGTCTGTCACCGCTGCCTCTCTCCCTGCCCGGTGAATATCGACTTTGGCGAGGTGACCGTTCTGATGCGGAGTCTGCTCCGGCGTAAAGGGAAGCGGGGGCTTGCTGTCGGAACCCGCGCCGCCATCGCTTTTCTCAACCTCGGCGATCCCTTGACCCTAAAGCTGGTACGCAAAGGGGTGATTGAGTGGGGGTATGCTGCGCAGCGCCTCGGTTATCATCTCGCAAAAAGCCTGCGTCTGGTGCAGCGTAAACAGCTCCCCCGTGCGACCGTGGCTAAGGGGGGGATACGGGAGCAGGTGATCGAGATGGTGCGAGCGCCACTTCCAGCGGGGCTACCCGCGCGCACCATGCGGGCGCAACTAAACATTGAGGGGGGAAAAGAGATCCCCATCATCTCTAACCCCGAGATGGCGGGGGGCGAAAGTGAGGCGGTTTTCTATTTCCCCGGTTGTGGGTCGGAGCGACTCTTTAGTGATATCGGAATGGCCACCCTCGCCATCCTCTATCGTCTTGGAACCCAGACCGTCGTCCCTCCGGGTTACATCTGCTGCGGCTACCCCCAGTCGGGAGTGGGGGACGAAGTGAAGGCGAGGGAGATCACCACCGAAAACCGGGTGCTGCTCCACCGCGTCGCCAACACCCTGAACTATCTCGATATCAAAACGGTACTCCTCTCCTGCGGAACCTGCCTCGATCAGCTGCTACTCTACCGCCTGGAGCAGATCTTTCCCGGCTGCAAGGTGATGGATATCCATGAATATCTGTTGCAGCGAGGGGTCTGCCTGCAACAACCGACCACACCGAGCGCACTCTACCACGATCCTTGTCACTCACCACTTAAGCGGGGAGATCCGCTTCAGACCATCGCTGGTATTACCGGACAAACAGTGACCCTGAGTGATCGCTGTTGTGGTGAAGCGGGCACCTTCGCTGTCTCTCGTCCCGATATTGCGACCCAGGTCCGCTTCCGTAAGGGCGAGGAGCTGGCGATGGGGGTGGCGCAACAGCCTTCACCGCAGACCCTCTACACCACCTGTCCCGCCTGTCAGCAGGGGCTGAGTCGCTACCGTGAAGAGACGGGGTTGATCCCGCAATACCCGGTGGTGGCGATAGCTGCGGAGATGTGGGGTGAGCAGTGGCAGCACCGTTTTGTTGAGGAGAGCGCGAATGGCGGGATAGAGCGGGTTCTGTTGTGATCGGCCTTATTCAAAGAGTGACCCAGGCCGAAGTGGTGGTGAGGGGACG
>JADFYS010000388.1 GCA_015232955.1 Gammaproteobacteria bacterium | reverse complement strand
ATTGGGAGAGGGCCGGGGTGAGGGCTAAAACAGGCCAGGGGAGTGAATGGTTACGCTAATGTATTTCACGCTAAACTTAATGACATTGGGGTGTATCAGCTATCTTGAGTTTAGACAGAGAGTCATTGCGATCGATCCAGAAGATGGTTTACAGTACAATGCAAAATTCGGTTCCAACTCCTCTGCTGCTACCACAATAGCCTTTTCTGATAACCGATCGCAACTACAGGTAACTGCATATGTTTTTCAATAAGAGAGCATCTCACACCGCTGATCTGGGGCAGATGGCGGAGCTTGAAAAAGAGAACAGGGAGTTAGAGAGACAACTCTCACTCTATCGCGAGATTGCTGCCGAATCTGCGCAAGATCCCATTATCGTTCTCGACCGGGAGAAGGGGGTAATCTTCCAGAACCAGATGGCACGGCAGATCCTCGAGCAGACCCCCGAACTTCCGGATCTTCTTGCCAGAGGCGAGAGCACGATCGTTCTCCTTGACTGTAAACACAGCATCAAACGCCGCTTGATTAGTGGTGGTTTCAGTCTCTACCGCATGAAAAAAATAGAGATCATGGATGTTGATGGTGAGGGAGAGAGTATCCTCTCCATCCACCATCAAGCGACACACACCATTCTCAAAAACACCCAGGGGATCTTTGCCAACCTACTCGAACGGCTCAAACTTCTAAAGGGTGAATCCACCGAGACCGCCACCAACGCCAACACCTCTCTCGATCTAATCACCCGCTCCAGCAGCGATATGGAGCTGCTCAACCAGAAGGCACTCGCAGCGGTGGAGAGTGCTGATGCACTCCATCAGAGCAGCGAGGCGATCCTCAATATCACCACCTTAATTAAAGGGATCGCCAATAAAACCAATCTATTGGCACTGAATGCCGCGATTGAAGCCGCCCGCGCGGGGGAACATGGTCGTGGTTTTTCTGTTGTCGCCGATGAGGTTCGACAACTGGCGGAGAAGACCCAAGAGTCCACCACCCAGATCAATAACACCGTTCGCACCCTCCTCAGCGAGAGTAATAGTGTTCGCGAGGTGATTAAGGAGACCAGCAGCGTAGTCACCAACACCAGCAGGAACATTGAAAAGCTGCAAAAAAATGTACTTCAGTTTAAGGGTAGCGCCAACCGCAATGTATTTGAGATCGAACATATTGCCGATATCATCTTTACCTCACTTGCCAAGATTGACCATGCCCTCTACAAGAGTAACATCTACACCCTTCTCTTTGGCGAACAGAACGAATTTAAAGAGACCTCTCACCACGAATGTCGTCTGGGACAGTGGTATGAGAAGGGGGCGGGTAAAGAGAGTTTCAGCCACACCGTCGCCTATCCTCATCTGGTAACACCACATTCAGAGGTGCATGCGAGTGCCAACCGTCTTGCCAAACTGAGTACCTCTGGCAAAATGCAGTGTGCAACCGAAGAGATCGAGTCCCTTATTGAGCAGCTGGAGCAGTCCAGTGCCGAGGTCTATGCGATAATGGACGAGATGATTGATGAGAAGAGTGACGAGCTTGAGAAGACAGCACAAAATACCCTGTTCAGTACAACAACCACAACCAAATAGAAAGAGACGATGCAAAAATTAGCCATTGTAGACGACGAACCGGAGATTCTCGATATTCTCCGTCGCTTTCTCACCTCAGGGGAGAAGTATCAGGTGACCACCTATGCGGATCCAGTTCGGGCACTCCCGGAGATTATCGCCTCTAACACCGATCTCGTGCTGCTCGATATTATGATGCCAGGGATGGATGGGATCGATTTTCTCGCCCAAATGAAACGCGAAAAACCGGGAATTAAAATTATCATGATCACCGCGCACTCCACCCTGGATCGTGTTCTAAAAAGCCATAAAAACAGTGCCGATGACTTTGTCACCAAACCGATCGACCTTGCCGATCTCCAGCGAAGAATCAGTAATATACTTGAGAAATAACCCCTCGGCATCCACTATGGATACCCCGTCCCGGGATCAACTCCGGCTACTGTTTCAGAACCACCCGGAACATATCGACCACCTTCTGGGTGGACTACAACATGAGCTGAACACCCCCCTCACCATCGCTGTAGCTAACCTCCAACTTCTGCGTCAATCTCTGGAGAGAGAGGAGGATCTCTCCGACAGTGGTGAGTCACTCATCCCGCTCCTCACTGCTGCTGAAAACGCCCTGCAGCAGATCGCCCGTGTCACCCTCTCTCTCAACGCCCTGAGTGAAGAGAGTAGCGCCAACGCCACCATCTGTAATCTCTACCCCCTGTTGCTAGAGGTGACTCAACAGCTGAACCCTCGCCTCTCTGCCGCAGGGGTGAAGGTGACCCTGGAGAGAGCGCATCCCACTCTCGACTCTCAGGTAAGCGCCGCCCCGGCGATGTTGCGCTGGGTGTGGCAGACACTACTGGAGCAGGCAATACAGGGCTATGAAGAGGTGGAGCCGACCTCTGAAAGAGCAGTTCACCTCTCTCTTGCATCCGCAGAGGGGGGGATCACTTTCAGGATGAGGACCCACTATCGCGCTCACACAGCAGAGGAGATGACCCAGCTCACCACCCCCTTTGCCGCATCGCGTCGCCATAACGGAATGGGGCTAGAGTTCTATCTCGCGCACAAAATCATCGCTGAACACGGTGGCGAGCTAATCTTTGACCATCACCACCACAACCGAGCGGAATACCGCTTTACCCTCCCATGCTT
>JADFYS010000387.1 GCA_015232955.1 Gammaproteobacteria bacterium | reverse complement strand
AGGTGCAGCATGAGGCTACGACAGAGGAGAAGAGCGCTGAAGAACACCCTCTTCCAGAACCGGAAGGGGTTATCTTAATTCCGGAGTATAGCGCCGCTTTTCGTAAACACTGCGCTACGATTCCCGCTGTAATAGCTGCAGAGGCACTCAAAGCGGTGGGTCTATTTGCCGCCCATGATCCCCTGATCTGGAACAGAACCAAACCGCTTGAACGGCTACGCCACCACTACCGGATTCGCATCGGTATCCACTACCGTCTTATCTTGCAGTGGAAGAGTAACGAGACCCTGATGATCCTCGATATCATCCCCAGGCAGGATCTCGAGTCGTGGATCAAGCGTCACGCTTAATCTCTCATCTCCTACACCGTTTACGCCGCTTCCAGCTCACCCTGGGTAATCCCTTGCGCCCGGAGCAGACGGTAGGCGGTTCTCGCCTCCACCAGTTCGATTACGCTTTTTACCTCAAATTTGCGCAGGATACGGACGCGGTGGTTCTCAATGGTGCGTGGACTCATCGCCAGCTCCTCGGCAATGGCGCGCGCACTCTGCCCCTCCCCCAGGAGCGAAGTGATCTTCCGCTCCTGGGGTGACAGGCGGGAAAAACAGTGGTAGTAGTGCCGTGCCCTGCGGTGATAGGGGGCAGTGGCTTGATCCAGAGCCAGTGCCCGCTGCACCACTTCGGTCAACTCCAGAGGTTGATAGGGTCTTTTGATAAAGGCGAATGCGCCACGGTTAAACAGTTTACTCAGGGTCTCGAGGTCGATGTGGGTGGCGTTAAAGATCACCGGCTGATAGCACCCCTCAATTCGCACTCTCTTCAGCAGTTCGAGACCACTCATCTCCGGCAGAAAGAGATCGACCAGCAGAGCGCCGGGGGAGGGGAGTGGGAGAGCGTGTAGCAGTAGCTGCGGTGACTGAAATTCAACAATTCTCGCCCCGGTCAGGGCGAGGGTGCGTCGGGTGATGGTGGTGGCAATGACATCGGCTGAGACAATGGAGATGTTGTGGAGTAGGGAACCTGCTGAAACCGGCACTGTATTCGCTCCTTGTTCGCATGAATGTTCTCTATAGTTGCATAAAATCAGTGGATTGACAAACGATCTGCGTAGATATACGCATATATAGCGTAGCATTGCTCTTTACTTTGAACCGCCCTTTCACTATATTCCTGTTTGCTAATTTGGAACAGTAGTTGATCCCAGTGAAGGCCTGATTCACCTCTCATTGGTCCTCAGATATTGCACACCAACTCTTTGTGGTCTTGTTGTGCATTCAACTACCGGTTTCAGCTGAATCTATCCTGAGAGAGGGAAGTCAATGGCGGAGCCATCTTCAACTGTAAGTCCGAACGCCTCTGGTGCAGAGGGTGAGCCGACAGCTGCAGTGGAGGGTAAGGTTCCCTCACACTATGTTGGAATTGGTGCCTCGGCGGGGGGGTTAGAGGCGATAGACGCCTTTTTTACCAGCATGTCGCCAGAGAGTGGTTGCGCCTTTATCGTGGTGCAACACCTCTCGCCCAACCACAAAAGCCTGATGGCAGAGCTGCTCTCGAAACGGACCGAAATGCCGGTGTGTCGGGCAGAGGAGGGGATGACGGTTGAGGCCAACTGCGTCTATCTTATCCCTCCCAACCACGACCTGCGTATCTTTCACGGTAAACTGCTCCTGACCGAACAGGATCGCCACGGCGGGGTCAATCTTCCTCTCGATATCTTTCTCAACTCCCTCGCCATCGATCAGGGGGAGAAGGCGGTGGCGATTATTCTCTCCGGTACCGGCTCTGACGGTACCCGCGGTGTGCGGGCGATCAAAGAGAAGGTGGGGATGGTGATGGTGCAGAGTGAAGACACTGCCGCCTTTGATGGTATGCCGCGTTCGGCCATCGCCACCGGTCTTGTCGACTATATTCTGCCACCGGAGGAGATGCCGCTCCACCTCACCTCCTTTATTCGTCACCCCTACGCCAACAAAAAAGAGCGATCCGTGACTCTGCTTAGTGATGAAGATGGAATTAACCGTATCTTCGCTATGCTGCGTGAGCGCTCCAGCCTCGATTTCACCTACTACAAACCGAGCACCATGGCTCGCCGTATCGAGCGGAGGATGAGTGTCAATCAGGTGCTCTCACTACGCGACTATGTCCGCTACCTGGAGCGCTACCCTTCAGAAGTGGATACCCTCCATCGCGATCTCCTGATTGGGGTTACCAACTTTTTCCGCGATCCTGCGGTATTTGAAAACCTGCAGCAGAACTGGCTGCGGGAGCTGATTGAGAAGAGTGATCTGCGTCAGTTTCGGATCTGGGTAGCTGGCTGCTCCACCGGCGAAGAGGCCTACACCCTCGCTATCATCTGTAAAGAGGTGATGCGATCACTGGACAAGCAGATCGAGATTAAGGTCTTTGCCACCGATGTCGATCGTGACGCCATCGCTGTCGCCAGTGCCGGGGTCTATCCCGAGAGCATCTCTGCCGATATCCCCCCTGAACTGTTGAGTGTCTACTTTACCCGCCGTGACTCCAACTTTATTATCGCCCGTCAGGTGCGGGAGATGGTGGTCTTCGCCCAGCACAATGTCTTTAAAGATCCCCCCTTTACCAATATCGAACTGGTCAGTTGTCGTAACCTCCTTATCTACCTTCAGCCGGTACTGCAGATGCGGGTGATGGAGCTTTTCAACTTCTCACTCAAACCGGAAGGGATCCTCCTTCTCGGCACCA
>JADFYS010000386.1 GCA_015232955.1 Gammaproteobacteria bacterium | reverse complement strand
ATAAAAGGGATCCCGGTGCGCTCGATAAAGGCGGTCAGCATCTTGCTGGTCTGCTTGCGGTTGGCACCGGCGCCGATTAGAAGGAGCGGATGTCTGGCACACTCGATCAGATCCAGAGCATCAAAAATCGCCTTGCCATCGGCAATGGGGCGACGGCCATGACTCTTTGCGAGAACCCTCGCCGAGGTCTCTTCGGCGGCAATATCCTCCGGTAGTTCGAGGTGGACTGCACCCGGCCGTTCATCTTCTGCCAGGCGGAACGCCTCGCGAATGCGGGCGGGGATGTTATAGCCGCTGCTAATCTGGCGGGTGAATTTGGTGATGGGGTGCATCATATCGACGACATCGACAATCTGGAACTGCCCCTGCTTGCTGGTCTTAATCGGCTTCTGGCCGGTGATCATCACCATCGGCATTGCCCCGAGTTGGGCATAGGCGGCAGCGGTGACCAGATTCGACGCTCCGGGGCCGAGGGTGGCGAGGCAGACTCCGGCCTTGCCGGTGAGGCGGCCATAGGTCGCGGCCATAAAGCCGGCCGCCTGCTCATGGCGGGTGAGGATGAGACGAATAGAGGAGTTACGCAGGGAGTTGAGGAGGTCGAGATTCTCCTCCCCCGGGATCCCAAAGATGTATTCGACACCCTCGGCTTCCAGTGCCTGAATAAAGAGATCGGATGCTTTCATAGCCAGTTCCTGAGGGGGGTATAGTTATCGTTGCGGAGATCATACCCCTATTGGCGACTCTGACGAACCCCTTTTTCTCATTGTGGTTGGGGATCAAGGTGCCTCTGGTTACAGATCTTTTTGTTAAGAGGGGTTGGGTTGAGAAGTTCGCCGCAGTGAGAGCCAGAGACCTCCAAAGATGAGACCGATCCCGGCCAGATGAAATAGCGCTATCTGCTCGTTGAGGAAGGTAATGGCGAGAAGGGTACCGAAAACCGGCATGAGATGGATAAACATACTCGCCCGCTCCGGTCCCACTTCAGCGACGCCGCGGTTGTAAAAGAGGAGGGCGAGCACCGAAGGAAAGATCCCGACATAGCCGAGTGTGAGGAGATTGTTGCGGGTGAGTGCGGGGGCATAATCGCCACTCAAATAGAGAGGAGAGAGCACGACCACCCCGATGAAGGTGATGGTGGTCATCAATCCGCCGCGGTGAATGGTGGCGGGAACCCCCTTGAGTAGAATGGTGTAGATGGCCCAGGCGACCACCGCGACCATCACCAGCAGATCGCCTCGGTTGAGGGTGAGACTGGCGAACAGAGTGAGATCGCCGCGGCTGATAATGGTCGCCACCCCGCAGATAGAGAGAGAGACCCCGAAAAGCTGGCGCAGTGAGTAGGGAACACCAAGAGAGATCCAGGTGAGAATTAGGGTGAGTACCGGGATGAAGGAGTTGAGGAGGAGGGCGTTGGTGGCGGTGGTCTGCTGCAGTCCGATGTAGATTAGAGTGTTAAAGGCGGCGATACCGGTTAGTGCGAGAACGGTTATCCGCCACAGATTTTGGTGGTACAGTTTGCGCTCTCTCCACGCTATGGCCCCACCAAAGGGGAGGAGGATGGTCAGGGCGATCACCCAGCGCCAGAAGGCGAGGGCGATCGGTTCGATCTCGGCATGGGCGGCGCGGGCGACTACAAAATTACCGGCCCAGAAGAGAGAGGTGAGGGTGAGGAGAAAGTAGGGGGAGATGCGCACAGTGTGTCAGCTGGCGCATCTGTCCGTGACGGTTCCCGAAATCACAGCGCTCTCAGCGCTTTTTCATCGGTTTGTATGGGGCGTCAATATAGCCGAGGATCGCCCCCTGATGGTCCAGAACGATCAGGATATTGTGATATTTCGAGATGAGGGGGATGACAAAATGGTCCTCCGGGCCGAGCTGCTGCTCTTGTAGCAGCTGCTGGTACGCCTCGCTCATCTCGCGGTTATGGGTGCTGACCTCCTTCATGTTGGTCTTGAAGCGACGAATCGTCTCCAGATTCTCGCGGTAGGGGCGGTAGTAGTCGGTAAAGGTGTAGGGCGCTTGTCGCAGCGTCTGCATCCGCTGCAGCATCTCCTCTTTCCCGGCGATATCTGGCGGATCCTGGGCATAGGTCATCACCGGAAACCTGTCGCCATAGCTGCTGAGGGTCGCCTGTTGCTCTGGGGTCAGTTCTGCTGCGGTGACCACATAGAAGCGATCTTCCCAGAAGGTGGCGGCGATGGGTCTCTGACCATGCACCTGAACCACCCCCCAGACGAGGGCCGAGATCTGGAGGGTCACGATGATAACGATATCGGTGTAGAGTTTGCGATCCCCTTTGCTGCGATCAAAGATGGCAAACATAATCAGTGGGCCGAGGACAATGTCCACCATCGCCACCAGTTTCAGCCCCTGCCAACCCCCAGAGGCGGTAAAGAACGGTTCCGGATACCAGAGTGTCAGCAGGATCCAGAGCAGGGTGACAAAGATGATAATGCTAAACAGGAAGTGGATGGACGCGGCCTGTAGTCGCGGTTTGAGACGGAAGGTTGTGGTATTCATCTTTTTCTCCTCCTTATGGTTGAGTTCTGCTGAGTTCTTTATAGGGTCGGTTTTGGCGGGGTCAATAGCTGTGCGTTAACCGTTTCAGAACCCTCCCCAGAGTGAAGAGATAAAGGCGAGAGAGTACCCAGCGTAGAGGCGGCCGGTGAGCTGAGGCAGTCGCTGCCGGTTGGGACTCTGCTTCTCTACTGCGGAGAGGAGG
>JADFYS010000385.1 GCA_015232955.1 Gammaproteobacteria bacterium | reverse complement strand
CAACTTAATATAAGCTGTGATCTTCTTTGCCATCTTCTACTCCTGTGGGTACAAACGCCTTACGGCTCCCCTGCTATTACCAAAAAAACTGTGACTGGATCTCTTGACCGCCAGCGCCCCAATCCAACAGAGTGGGTATAGACTACCCTTTCTCTACCTGGCTAAACTCTAAATCTACCGGGGTGGAACGACCAAAGATCAACACCGCAACACGGAGACGATTCTTCTCATAGTCAACCTCTTCCACCACGCCATTAAAGTCGTTAAAGGGGCCATTGGTGACCCGCACCACTTCGCCCGCTTCAAACAGCACCTTGGGACGGGGTCGTTCGCTCCCTTCCTGAACCCGATCCAGTATCGATTGCGCCTCTTTCTCACTAATCGGTGCCGGACGATCGCTGGTTCCACCAATAAATCCGAGCACCTTGGGAACATCTTTAACCAGATGCCAGGTCTCGTCATCCATCTCCATCTTCACCAAAACATAGCCGGGGAAGAATTTGCGCGAGGTGTTATGCTTTTGACCGTCGCGCATCTCCACCACCTCTTCCGTGGGGACGAGAATATCACCAAAGCGTTCGCCGAGGCCGGCACGACCGATCCGCTCTTCCAGGGATCGCTTGACACTATTTTCGAATCCGGAGTAGGCGTGAACCACATACCAGCGCATTGTCATATCCGCTACGCCCCCTGCCCAGTGAGCAGGGTGATACCCCACGCCAGAAACATATCGAAGATCCAGAGAATAATGCCGAGAACCAGCACTGCAGCCATCACCATCAGCGTGGTTTGAACCGTCTCCTGACGCGTCGGCCACACCACTTTACGAATTTCAATCAGTGCTCCGCGCGAGAAGTTCCAGGCGTTTCTGCCCACTTCGGTGCGTACCGCAATCGCCATCGCAACTCCGGTCAGCGCCAACAGGGCGACGACACGCAGCAGGAGCGACTGCTCTGCAAAGATGTAAAAGCCGCCGATAGCGGTCGCAACAATGGCCGCCGCCAGAGCTAACTTCAATCTGTCCATCAATCTCAGCTTTTATAATGTATGGCAGGCCAGGAGGGAATCGAACCCCCAACCTGCGGTTTTGGAGACCGCTGCTCTGCCAATTGAGCTACTGGCCTAAATATCAATCCCCTCACCCGCCCAAGGACGGAGGAGGGGACGGTTGTGGTTACCACTTAGCGTGCAGTGGTAACCGGTTACAGCTTGAACCCTACTCGAGGATCTTTGCAACCACTCCGGCGCCGACAGTACGGCCACCTTCACGAATAGCAAAACGGAGACCCTCTTCCATCGCGATGGGGTTGATGAGACTGACGGTCATCTTCACATTATCCCCAGGCATCACCATCTCGATCCCTTCGGGGAGGTCGCAGGCGCCGGTGACATCGGTGGTACGGAAGTAGAACTGGGGACGATAGCCGTTAAAGAACGGGGTGTGACGCCCTCCCTCATCCTTACCGAGGACATAGACCTCTGCCTCGAACTTGGTGTGCGGCTTAATCGATCCGGTCGCTGCCAGGACCTGACCACGCTCGACATCATCGCGCTTGGTACCGCGCAGAAGGACGCCGACATTGTCACCCGCCTGACCTTGATCAAGCAGTTTGCGGAACATCTCGACCCCGGTTACGGTGGTCTTGGTGGTGTTACGGATACCGACAATCTCAACTTCTCCGCCCACCTTGACGATGCCGCGCTCTATCCGTCCGGTAACTACGGTGCCACGACCGGAGATCGAGAAGACATCTTCGATCGGCATCAGGAATGCACCGTCTATCGCCCGCTCTGGCTCGGGGATCCAGTCGTCCATTGCTGCGATCAGACGCTCTATAGAGGGAACTCCAATCTCACTGGTATCCCCTTCCAACGCCTTGAGCGCCGATCCGGTGATAATCGGGGTGTCGTCTCCGGGGAATTCGTAGCTGTCGAGCAGTTCACGAATCTCCATCTCTACCAGTTCGAGCAGCTCGGCATCATCGACCTGATCCGCTTTATTCATATAGACGAGAATGTAGGGAACCCCCACCTGACGCGAGAGGAGAATATGCTCACGGGTCTGGGGCATCGGGCCGTCTGCTGCAGAGACAACGAGGATAGCGCCATCCATCTGCGCCGCACCGGTAATCATGTTTTTGACATAGTCGGCGTGGCCGGGGCAGTCGACATGGGCGTAGTGACGGATATCGGACTGATATTCGACATGGGCGGTCGCGATGGTGATTCCGCGCTCACGCTCTTCCGGGGCGCTGTCGATGTTGGCGTAATCTTTGAACTCTCCGCCATGCTTCTCGGCCATACATTTGGTAATCGCCGCAGTCAGGGTGGTCTTACCATGGTCAACATGACCGATGGTTCCAACATTTACATGCGGTTTCGTTCGTTGAAACTTCTCTTTTGACATCGCCTCACATCCTCCAATCAAAAACGCCTAACTACTCTAAAATGGAAATACTACATTTTTCTGTAAATCTGGAGCCCAGGAGCAGATTTGAACTGCCGACCTCACCCTTACCAAGGGTGTGCTCTACCAACTGAGCTACCTGGGCAAACTTGCTACACTTTATGAAACTAAATTACTGAATCTGGAGCGGGTGGCGGGAATCGAACCCGCATCTTCAGCTTGGAAGGCTGAGGTAATAGCCATTATACGACACCCGCATCGATCGATTTTGCTGGTTAAGTGGTGGAGGGGGGAGGATTCGAACCTCCGAAGGCTGA
>JADFYS010000384.1 GCA_015232955.1 Gammaproteobacteria bacterium | reverse complement strand
GATTACGGTTGGCGTTGATGATAATCCTGCTGGTGTGGGGCAGAAGCTGCTCTAAAAGTTGCTCTATTAACGGGGTGCCGTCTATCGTCACCAGCCCTTTATCCACCCCCCCCATCCGCCGCCCCCTGCCCCCGGCGAGAATGGCGACGGTCACATCATCTGGAGTGAGAGTGGGGGCAGCTATCCCTCTGCCCCTTGCTGTGATTCGATCGCTTCGCTCAGCTCCAGCCACCGCTCCTCTCTGGTTTCGATCTCTTTTTCGACCTCTCCTCGTTCCTGGAGAAGCTGTTGTAACTGCTGCCGTTGTGGTTCGAGATAGATGTCGGGATCGGCCAACTGCTGCTGCAGGCTCTGCAGGCGCTGCTGCAGTCTATCCAGTGCCGACTCCGCCTCTTTCAGGGCGCGGGTGAGCGGTTTAAGCTGCTCGCGTACCGCTGCCGCCTGTCGTCTGCTCTCCTTGCGTGAACTGCCTGAACTCTCTTTTGGCGTGCTGTCGCCACTGCTCTCCCGCTGCTCCTGGATTGACCAGAGGTGATACTGATCAAGATCACCGTCAAAAGGGAGAACCTGACCCCGATGGACGAGGAGAAAGCGGTCACAGACACTTCGCAGCAGGTGACGATCATGGGAAATTAGGACCATCGCCCCAGAAAACTCCTGCAGGGCGAGGCTCAGGGCGTGGCGCATCTCGAGATCGAGGTGGTTGGTCGGCTCGTCGAGGAGAAGGAGGTTGGGGCGTCGGTAGATGATGAGGGCGAGTGCGAGCCTGCTCTTCTCTCCCCCCGAAAAATTGGCGACAGTCGCCAGCGCCATCTCCCCCTGAAAACCGAAACCGCCGAGATAGTCTCTAAGCGGCTGCTCACCGGCATCGGGGGCGATTCTCTGTAGATGGAGCAGGGGAGAGGCGTTACTGTCGAGGTGCTCTAGCTGGTGCTGGGCGAAGTAGCCAATGCGGAGATCGGGGGAGCGGGTGATGGTACCCGCTGTAAGGGGGATCTCCTCTGCCAGCACCTTAATAAGCGATGACTTTCCTGCACCGTTGTGACCGAGCAGGGCAATGGCGTCCCCGGGGAGGAGCTGCAGTTCGATCTGATCGAGAAGAGGGGGGGCGGCCTCCTGACCAGAGTAGCGGATAGCCCCCTTCTCGAGAGAGAGGAGAGAGTTGGGGAGCTTTTCGGGAGGTTGGAACCGGAAATTGAAGGGGGAGTCGGCGTGGGCGGGAAGGAGTCGTTCCATCTTCTCCAGAGTTTTGATCCGGCTCTGTGCTTGTCGCGCTTTGGTCGCCTTGGCCCGAAAGCGAGCGATATAGCTCTGAAGGTGGCCGATGGTCTGTTGCTGGCGCTGATATGCGCTCTGCTGTTGCAGCAGCTGTTCCGCCCGCTGCTCCTCAAAGCGGCTATAGTTGCCGCTATAGAGGGTCAGTTGCCGCTGCCGGAGGTGGAGGATATGGTCGCTACAGTCGTCGAGAAAGTCGCGATCATGAGAGATGAGGATGAGTGTCCCCTCATATCCCCTCAGCCACTCCTGCAGCCACCAGGTGGTGTCGAGATCGAGATGGTTGGTCGGTTCATCCAGCAGAAGGAGGTCGGAGTGGCCGAAGAGGGCGCGGGCGAGGTTGAGGCGAACCCGCCAGCCGCCGGAAAACTGGTGCATCGGCCGCTGCTGCTCTGTTTCACTAAAGCCGAGGCCCGAGAGTAGTTTGGCGGCGCGGTTTGCGGCACTGTAGCCGTCAATAGCGTCATAGTGGGCGGAGAGTTCTCCAATGAGGTGGCCATCACCACCCTCTTCCGCCTGTTGGAGCTGCTGCTGTAGCTGGCGTAGGCGGTGATCACCATCGAGGGCGTAGTCGAGGGCGCTCCTCTCACTCGCCTCGCTCTCCTGTGCAATATGGGCGATAACCCACTCTTTGGGCACCAGACACTCCCCGCTATCGGCCTCAATCTCACCCCGAAGCAGGGCGAGAAGCGTCGATTTACCACAGCCGTTGATCCCGGTGACACCGACCCGCCAACCGGGATGGATGGTGATGGTGCCCTCTTCGATTAGGCTCTTCTCACCGCGATGGAGATAGAGCTGTTGCAGGCGGATCAATGGGTTTTTCCTTACGCCGTCTCTACGGGCAGCGCCCGTACCACAAAGACATCACACGGGGCGTGGTGGAGGATGGCGTCAGCGGTGGAGCCCAGAAGAAGTTCCAGCCCTTTCCAGCCGTGGGAGCCGATGACAATGAGATCGGCATTCATCGCTTTGGCGACACGAATCACCTCACTCCTCACGCCGCCCACCTCAAGGTACTGCCGTGATTCGGGGATAGAGAGCGTCTCTCCGAGACGGGTGAGTCGCTCTCTTGAAGCCTTGAGCAGCTCATCAGAGGCGTCGTAGCTAAAGGGGACCATCTCACCAAACTCGGTTCCGGTCAGTGGAATGTAGTCCACCACATGAATCAGGCTGAGGGGGCAGCTGTTGTGGGTGGCGAGGGTCTCTGCGCGCTCTATGACACGGTCACTGGTTTGCGAAAAATCGACCGTAAGGAGAATGTTGGTATAGCTGCTCATTGAGAGGATCCTTTGAGTGGAACGGTGGTTCGGTGCAGTACAGTACTAAACCCAAGATACCTGAAAACGCTGGTTGCAGAAAGCTAAAATCCACTCTGTTCAACCTAACTTGCATGAATGGTGCGGCGTCACCCTCGATTATGAAATGTATTTCACGCTAATGATCATGCCAGA
>JADFYS010000383.1 GCA_015232955.1 Gammaproteobacteria bacterium | reverse complement strand
TTCACCCAACATGTGAAGCTGGTATATTGTAAATTTCATAGCATAATCATTATGTTGATAGATATTCGCAGCGGTCAACTGCGGATTTTAGGATCATCCAATTCCTTGGTAGGGATGTTTTACTTGAACAGTCCGTATTTAATAATGCAGCGGACGGCACTCAGACCGTCTTTCCAGTTGATCTTTTTTCCTTCACTGTAGGTCCGTCCATAGTAACTGATCCCGACCTCATAGATGACACATCCGCTTCGCGCCACCTTGGCGGTAATCTCCGGCTCAAAGCCGAAGCGGCTCTCCTCGATCGCAATGGTAGTCAGAACCTCTCGCCGAAACGCCTTGTAGCAGGTCTCCATATCGGTAAGATTGAGATTGGTAAAGGCGTTGGAGAGGAGGGTGAGAAACTTGTTCCCCAGATAGTGCCAGAAATAGAGGACACGGTGGCTCTGACTCCCGACAAAGCGGGAGCCATAAACGACATCGGCCCGCCCCTCAATAATCGGTTTTAATAACAGTGGATACTCCCGTGGGTCGTACTCAAGGTCAGCGTCCTGAATGATCACCACATCCCCTGTCGCCATGGCAAAACCGCTACGCAGCGCTGCCCCCTTGCCCTGATTGACGGTGTGATAACAGGGGCGAATCTGCTCTGGAAACTCCTCTGCCAACGCCCGCAGGATCACCACCGAACCGTCACTGGAGGCGTCATCAACGATGATCAACTCCTTCTCTGTCGCCACTTCGTCCAGGATGAGGGTGACGATTTGGCGCAGGGTCTCACGCTCGTTATAACAGGGGATGACAATGGATAGTTTCATGGCTGCTCCACCCGCACCGGGCCAATCTTGCGGTAACTACTGCTCTGACTGTAGAAGGGGAAGGTAAGCCCCACCAGCAACATCACCATATTATTGAGAAAGAAAGCGGCAAACATATGGCGTTTTCGCTGCCCGGCACCGTCCAGACCACTGCTTTTACCCTGAATCCGCTGAATCAACAGTGAAGTGATCACCAGCCCCGCCATTAAAAAAACAAGTCCCACGATTGCGATCTCCTGTCTCGTCTCATCCCCCAGCAGTAGTGACAGTGTCGCCAGCAGCCAGTAGGGGATCACCCACGGACAGACCACCACCTGCAGGAATTTTGTAAAAAATATCACCTTCCATAGCGGCTCAAAACGGGGAAACTGATAGGAAAATCGCAACAGTTCGGTGATGTAGGCGTTTCCCTTACGAAACTTGTGGGTCACATAGTCACGAATATTGGTCGGAACCCGGGTTTCACGACCACGAGCAGTGCGCAGATACTCCACCCGATATCCCCGGGCGTTGGCAACAAATGCGGCGTAGATATCGTCGGCAATGCAGTCCTCTGGAAAAGAGGAGAAAATTTCGGCCCGAAAAAGATAGGCCGGAGCCACCACAATCGAGGAGGAGTGGGCGTTAGATTCAAGATAGCGGATGCAGTTCTGATCACTCCAGTACTGGCGTTCAATATCGAGGGCGCTCTCTCCGGGGGTGATGTTCGCCCCCACTACCCCCACATCTGGCCGCTGCTGTAACAGCTGCGCCATCTGGCGCAGCGAATCGCTATCGAGAATGGCATCCACATCGGTACTGAGCACAAACGGTTCATCGTGGCGATGGGTCAGGGCGAGATTCATCTGATCTATCTTTGCCGCAATCGGTGACTGCTCCAACTGCCAACCGGGGTGGTGATCAACCGCCGCGCGAATCATCGCGATCGAACCGTCACTGGAGCCACCATCGACAAACAGCACCCGCAATCTCTCTTTGGGGTAGTTCAGCGCCTGCAGGTTCTCTATTTTGGCAGCGAGATGATCCGCTTCGTTGTAACAGGGAACCACCACCAGAATATGTTCCAGCGCCTCATCGCTCACCACTACACGGCTACCAGGCTTACTCCCGTTAAACAGGGTAAAAAGGTAGAGGGTGAGGGTATAGCCGCAGTAGGACCAGAAGAGAATAAGAATAAGGGCAAAGTAGGAGGAGACGACAATAAACATAAAAATATCAAATGAAGTTAAGATGTTCCGGGGGATTTTTCAGGTCCCAGAGAAATTTATTGATATAGTCCTGACGGCAGCCGATGGCGCAATCTTTATGGACATCAACTGAACGCACAATATCCTGATGCACCTCCCAGTAACGCTCGCCCTGAAGCAGCTGGTAGAAAGAGTCTTGATGGAGATCCCCGATGAGAAACCGCTCCTTGTTAAAGAAGGGACCACAGGGGTAGATCTTGCCGTTACCGGAGATCTGCAGCAGCAGCGGCGTTCCGTAACAGACATCGTACTTGCGATAACCGTCACGATAGAGTGCCGACTCGCCCGCAGCGTTTATCTTGTCCCACTTCACCTGAACCTGATAACGATCCGTAGAGAGCGCTTCTGCACTGCGGAGAAGATCTCCCAACTTGAGAAAATCGTGATAGTTCACCCCGATCTCTCCATATTCAGAGTCGGAGCAGTGTTTGATGACAAAATAGTCCACCCCCAGCTCGGCCCCCAGCTCCGCCTCTGTCATCACCTGATCGTAGCATTCGGGGATCAGAACCATCTGCAGACCCAGAGTACATCGGTAGTCGTATTGGTCCCTCAACCGTACCAGCTCGCGAATATTCTCCACCAGCAGATCAAAATTTTTCGCCTTGGATTGATGAACCCGCTGAAAACCGGCACCATCTCCGGCAGAGAGATTGAAGCGAATCCAGCTCATATTGCGCAACAGG
>JADFYS010000382.1 GCA_015232955.1 Gammaproteobacteria bacterium | reverse complement strand
AAAACCAAAACGACCCCAACCCCGATCGTCTAAATCCAGACTAAATTACTTGGTTATATTTTTATCAAAATTCAGGATTCAGCGAATAGTCGCGCTTTTTGAGCAGCGCCAACACTTCCCCTATGTCGGACAGGCCTTCGCCATTAAACGCGAAGTAATTCAGAAGAAAACAGGAGAGTCATCCTGCGACATCGTCTATGGTGTCACTAGTCAAAACGCACTGGATGCCAGCCCCGCCGACATCCTGAGCACCAATCGCAATCACTGGTGCATTGAAAATCCCTGTCACTACATCCTCGACTGGGTCTACGACGAAGATCGGTGTCGTATCCGAACCGGACATGGACCGGAGAACATCACTCGCCTGCGGCGTTTTGCCATTGGCGTTGTAAAAGCAGTAAGCTCAAAAGGCGTAAGCGAAACCATGCGAGATCTGCTTATGAATACCCGCAGGGTGTTCGATTATTTAAAAATGACCCAGAATACTGCGGGGTAAAATTCCATGGGTTAGAACGAATTTGCCCTGTGCCTCTCGCGCATCATCTTGACAGAGTGAGTAAACTACCGCTATCATTGCCGGCTCACCTGAGCCTGAGGCATTATCTGTCTCTACTCAGCCAATGACTCAACCATTTTTTACAGTTAAGAGACGATGAAAAGAACATTTCAACCCAGTAATCTGAAAAAGGCCCGTACACACGGCTTCCGCGCCCGCATGAAGACTGTGGGTGGACGCAAGGTCATTAAGGCCCGTCGTGCCAAAGGTCGCGCCCGTCTCACCCCCTGAAAGATCTCGCCTCTGATAACTGAAACTGTGCCGGAAGCGTGAGTTTATCGACCGCTTCCTGTCGTTTTCGTAAAATCCACCACCTCCTCTCAGGAGACGATTTCGCCCCGGTATTCAAGCAGGGTAAGCGCTACCATAGCAGGGAACTCACCCTTTTTTGCCACCCCAACGGCAGATCCTATCCCAGACTGGGGCTGGGGATCTCGAAAAAATCTCTTAAACGGGCGGTGGATCGCAACCGGGTAAAACGACAGATTCGTGAACAGTTTCGACTCCGTCTGCAACAGCTCGGTGGCGTTGATCTGGTGATCACTGCCAAGCGGGGGATCGTTGCCGATCGTGCACGCATCAGAGGTGAACTTGACAAGCTTTGGGGGAAAGTGTGCCCGTAATCCAGCGCCTCACCGGAAAAGTGATGATCGCCATTATTCGTCTCTATAGCCTTATCATCAGTCCATTTCTCGGTCCACACTGCCGCTATCACCCCACCTGCTCCGCCTATGCAGTGGAGGCGATTACCCTTCACGGCCCGATGCGTGGTGCGTGGCTTGCCCTGCGCCGCCTTCTGCGCTGTCATCCGTGGCATGAGGGCGGCCTCGACCCCGTTCCCCAAAAAAAAACATCTCTCCCCATCCATCCCAAACCTGACGAGAACTTTTAATGGAATTTCAGCGCATCTTACTCTTTGCCGCCCTCACCCTGACTCTAATGATGATGTGGCAGGCGTGGCAGGAGGACTATGTCCGCCCCCAACAACAGGTAGCCACGGATAGCGCTGAAACAGCGGCGGCAAAAGAGCAGGGCCTCGATCTCCCCACAGCCCCCATGAGCAGTGCAACCTCATCCAACACGACATCGCTTCCAATAGTAGCGACCATGAAAAGTGTGGCACGCGTCTCGGTCGAGACTGATCTCCTTACAGTCGAGATCGACACTTTAGGGGCTGATATCCGCAATGTCCGTCTGAAGAACTACCCTGTAACCCTTGAAGAACCCGATAACGCCTTCGCCCTGATCCGCGACCGCGGGGAGATCAGCATCCCCCAATCGGGCCTTCTCTCCAGCGCCGAAAGCGGGGTCACCCTCCCCACCCACCACGATCTCTTTTATGCAGAGAAGGAGGAGTACCGTCTTGCGCCGGGAGAAGATTCACTTCAGGTCGCGCTCCACTGGGATGACACCTCTGGGATCGAAGTTACCAAAACCTACACCTTTCACCGCGACCGCTACACCATAGATGTCGACTACCTCATCACCAACCATAGCGACAAGCCGTGGTCAGGGCACGCCTATCATCAGCTACTCCGGCAGCGTCCCCAGTCCGGAGGAAACGCCTTCTTGTACACCTACACCGGTGGGGTCGTCTACAGCGAGGCTGAAAAGTATGAAAAGATCTCCTTTGAAGATATGGAGAGTCGACCGCTACAACGAGAGGTGACCAATGGTTGGGTCGCAATGATCGAGCACTACTTTCTCTCCGCATGGATCCCCAGCGATAAAGGGAAGATGCAGGTCTACAGCAAAAGCCCAGGAGGTGAGAACTTCATTATCGGGATGATTGATGCTGGACAGGAGATCGCCCCCAACAGCAGCGGCCGAATCACCAGCCAACTCTTTATCGGTCCCAAACTTCAGAACCGCCTCTCCAGTGTCGCCACCGGGCTTGAACTCACCGTCGACTACGGCATCCTCACCGTAATTGCCAAGCCTCTGGATTGGCTGCTACAAGTGATCCACTCCGTGGTCGGTAACTGGGGCTTTGCCATCATCTTTCTCACCATCCTGATTAAAGCCGCATTCTATAAGCTGTCTGAAACCAGCTATAAATCGATGGCCCAGATGCGCAAGATGCAACCCAAGCTCAAGGCGATGAAAGAGCGCTACGGCGATGATCGCACCGCCATGAATCAGGCGATGATGAAGCTCTACAAAGAGGAGAAGATCAACCCCCTTGGCGGTTGCCTG
>JADFYS010000381.1 GCA_015232955.1 Gammaproteobacteria bacterium | reverse complement strand
CAATAATCGTGAGCTGCTCTTTGTCGGAAATGAGCACCTCTTTGTCTTTCTTCGCACCCATCCCGAACGGGTCTCTGAGAGCGTGTTGGTGGTGGCCAACTTCGACCATAACTCTCAATATCTCGATCTAACCCAGATCGGGTATCGTGGCCATTTTCACTACGGCAACCTCCGAGATCTCGCCACCGGAGAGACCCCATCACTCTTTAAAGAGCAGCTGGTGATCCCCCCTTACCGCTTCTACTGGTTATCGGATCAGAGTCGCTTTTAATCTACTGAATAGAGTGCGAACTCAGCCCCTCTAGATCGATTTGTAGTGGATACGGTGGGGTTGATCCGCTTCTGCACCGAGTCGTTTGCGGCGATCGGCTTCATAGTCGGCATAGTTGCCCTCAAACCAGACCACCTTTGAATCTCCCTCAAAGGCGAGGATATGGGTCGCAATACGATCGAGAAACCAGCGATCGTGGGAGATGACTACGGCACAGCCGGGAAACTCAAGGATCGCCTCTTCCAGTGCGCGCAGGGTCTCGACATCCAGGTCGTTGGTCGGCTCATCGAGGAGGAGGAGGTTGCCCCCCTTACGCAGAAGTTTGGCGAGGTGGAGTCGGTTACGCTCTCCCCCCGAGAGATCCTTAACCCGTTTCTGCTGATCCGCCCCTTTAAAGTTAAAGCGGCCGATGTAGGCGCGTGAACTGGTCTCATAGGCACCGATGGTGATATGGTCAAGACCGTCCGAGACCTCCTCCCAGACGCTCTTACTACCATCAAGACTATCCCGGCTCTGATCGACATAGGCGAGCTGGACCGTATCACCCAGGCGCAGCTCACCCTGATCCGGAGCGATCTCTCCTGAAAGCATGCGAAAGAGGGTGGTTTTACCCGCACCATTGGGGCCGATAACCCCGACAATCCCCCCTTTGGGAAGGTTGAAACTGAGATCTTCGATCAGAGTTCGCCCCTCATAACTCTTGCCGATATTGACTGCCTCAACCACCAGATCCCCAAGACGAGGTCCCGGTGGGATGTAGAGATCATTGGTCTCATTGCGCTGTTGATAACTGCTCGACTGCAACTCTTCAAAACGGGCGAGGCGCGCTTTCGACTTTGCATGGCGCCCTTTAGGATTGGTGCGGACCCACTCCAGCTCCTGCTTCATCGCCTTAATTCGCGCATGCTCCTGTTTTCCCTCTTGTTCTAGCCGCTGCTCTTTCTGCTCGAGCCATGAAGAGTAGTTCCCCTCCCACGGAATTCCGTGGCCGCGATCCAGTTCGAGAATCCAGCCGGCAACATTGTCGAGGAAGTAACGATCGTGGGTGATGGCGACCACGGTGCCATTATATTCGAGGAGAAAGCGCTCGAGCCAGGCGATTGACTCCGCATCCAGGTGGTTGGTCGGTTCATCCAGCAGAAGCATATCGGGGCGAGAGAGGAGAAGACGACAGAGTGCCACCCGCCGTTTTTCCCCTCCGGAGAGGTGCTCTATCTTCGCCTCCCATGGGGGAAGGCGGAGGGCGTCAGAGGCGATCTCCAGTGTTCGCTCCATACTGTGGCCGTCGGCCGCCTGAATCAGATTCTCCAGCTTCGCCTGTTTCGCAGCGAGGGCATCAAAGTCGGCATCGGGTTCGGCATACGCCTCATAGACCCGGTTTAACTCCTCTTGAGCCAGGGTGATCTCCTCCATCGCCTCGGCGACATTTCCGCGAACATCTTTATCGGGATTGAGCTGCGGTTCCTGAGGGAGGTAACCGACCTTAATCCCCTCCTGGGGTCGCGCCTCCCCCTCAATTTCGGTATCGAGACCGGCCATAATCCGTAACAGGGTCGATTTACCGGCACCATTGAGGCCCAGAACGCCAATTTTGGCACCGGGGAAAAATGAGAGGGAGATATTTTTGAGAATCTCCCGTTTGGGGGGGACGATCTTGCCCACCCGATTCATGGTATAGATGTACTGTGCCATTGTGGGTCACTCCTTAATCCTGGATAAAACGGTCTTTAGCTGAGAGGGTATTTGTTGTGGTGAACTCTGTGGTAGCGGTGGTCTGCAGCCATGCCCCCTCCTGACGGCTGAGATAGCGCCAAGGTAGGGGGATCAGTCCGGGAACACGCTTCTGATAGTAGCGGTAGCGTTCACCATAGAGGTGGCATAGTTTACGCTCCTCCAGCAGTGAACCAAAGATGAAATAGAGGGTGATCACCGCACCACTCACAATTTGCGCCAGATCCAGATCCCGACTCCAGATGAGAATTAACGCCAGACTGTACCAAGGGTGGCGTACAAAACGGTGTAGGGGAGAGATAGTTAAAGGCCCCTCGTCTGCTGATGGTGAAGGGTTATCGGTGGTGGTGGAACCCTGTAGCGGTTGCAGGCCGAGAAAGTTGTTGCCGTCATAGTAGCGCAAGGTCCAGAGAAAAGCGGCAACCGCACTCAGGATGAGGAGATAGCTGACCCATTGCCATCCCCCTTGCCAGCGGATGATCTCTGCCCCTTGTAGCTGGAGCGTGAGATAGAGGGGGGGGATGAGGAGAACGGTGGCGATCAGGTTATAGCCGAGTCGGTAATAGGGCGTTAGCTGCGGCCAGTGGCGTCCCACCCACTGTTTGCAGGAGAGAGAGGCGAGAAGCGAGTGAATAGAGAAGTAGGCGATCCAGAGCGCTACGAGGGTAAGCATGGGAGAGTAAAGCGGTATTCTGCTCGGTTGTGGGCGTGATGGTCAAAGATTAGCTCGCCACCGTGTTCAGCGATGATTTT
>JADFYS010000380.1 GCA_015232955.1 Gammaproteobacteria bacterium | reverse complement strand
TACCGTCTGGTGGGTAACGCCCTGGAGTCCCAGACTCTGGCCCGGTTCGAGGCGTTACCCCCACTGTTGAACGCCTCGCTTGCCGGTCGGGTGTTTCAGCGGGATCAGGCAGAAGTCCAGGCGATACTTGACCAGTTGATCGCTTCTGAACTGACAGAAATTCGTTACATTTTGGTGCTTAACCAGAACCGACAGGTGGTCGGTCGGGCAGGTGACATTGCGTTGGAGCAGCTTCCGGAGATCGATCACCACATCTCCGACGCTCTGAGAGATCTGGTGTATGACACCCAAACAGAGCTCTCGCTCCTCTCCACAACCGTTGGCTCAGTCCTCTTTGGTCTAGATCTTGGAAATCTGTTGCAGCTGCGGAATCAGGTGCTTCAGCAGAGTCTGCTCATCGCCGGAGCAGAGATCCTCCTGAGCCTGCTTCTCCTCGCTTCGGGTGGTTATCTTTTGACTCGTCACATTACAACGCTCCTCCAGGCGACGCAGCGGGTAGCTCGTGGTGAATATAAGACCGTGATTGCGATCGATAACAGCGATGAGGTGGGTCTTCTTGCCGATAACTTCAATGCGATGGCGGCAACGATTCTTAGCCGGATGGAGGCGTTACGCCAGAGTGAAAGCCGGTTTAAGGCGATTTTCGATGCGGTGGGGGATGGCATCTTCATCCACGACGCCAATGATGGTCATCTCTTGGCGGTAAATCAGCGGATGTGTGAGATGTATCGCTGTAGTCAGGAGGAGGCGCTTGAGTCGACCATGGCCGACTTTTCGGCCAATATTGAACCTTTCACCGCAGAGCGGGGGATGGAGATTATTCGCGAAACCACCCTGCTGACCGGTGCTCGTACCTTTGAGTGGCACTCCAGAAGGTTTGACGGTGAGCTGTTTTGGGTGGAGATCAACCTTCGCTATAGCGAAATCGGGGATGAGCAGCAGCTTATCGCCCTGGTGCGTGATATAACTGACCGGAAAAAGGCGGAGGTGGAGCAGAAGCTCGCCGCAACCTCTTTTGAATCGAGTGATTCGATTGTGATTACCGATCCGCAGGGGATCATCCTCCGGGTCAATCAAGCGGTAACGGTGATGACCGGTTACTCTCAGGAGGAGTTGGTGGGGCGCGATCCCAGTCTGTTTCAGACAGGGGGAAGTGATGATCTTGCGCAGCCGCAGCGCTGGCGACAGCTGCAAGAGGGAGGGCTGTGGCGGGGTGAGGTCCAGATCCGTCACCAAAGCGGGAAGATCTTTCCGGCATGGGTGAGTGTAAACCCTGTCTGCGACGAGAGGGGAGAGATCAGCCATTTTGTGGTTGCCGCCACCGATCTGAGTGAATTGAAGGCACAGCAGCGGCAGAATGAGATCCACGCCGAGGAGGAGCGGGTCCTTGGGGCACTGCTTCGCCTCTCGCTCTGCCCCCTTGGGCAGGAAGAGTACCTGCAGCAGGGGCTGGAGCAGCTGCTGCGCAGCGTCCCCTGGCTCAGTAGCCATGAACAGGGGGGGATCTTTCTGCATCAGAAAAGTGGTGCAGAGAGGCTCACGCTGGTAGCGCACCACAACTTCTCACCAGGCCTCTGTCAAAGCTGTCACGAGATCCCTTTTGGTCACTGTCTCTGTGGTCGGGCCGCGAGTGAAAAGAAGTTGCAGTATGCCAACCACCTCGACTACCGCCATGATGTCCACTACCCCGGGATAACGGCTCACGGCCACTACAACATTCCTGTTCTTGTCGATGGGGTGTTGTTGGGGGTGATTGTCCTCTATCTTGAGGTTGGTCACCCCTATGCTGCGGCGGAGCACGCCTTTCTCGAACGGGTTGCGGATGTTTTCGGGATGGGGATCTCCAGACGCTTGGCAGAGGAGGAGATCGAATATCAGGCGTATCATGATCCATTGACCACCCTCCCCAATCGTCGCCTGCTGCTCGAGCGGTTGCAGCAGGAGTATGCTCTTGGTGCCCGGCTTCAGCTCTACGGAGCGGTTCTGTTTATCGATCTCGATAACTTTAAAGGGGTCAATGACCTTCATGGCCATCCGGCAGGGGATGCGGTTTTGACCCAGGTATCAGAGCGACTCAATCTGCGCCTGCGCAGTGGTGATACAGCCGCCCGTCTTGGTGGTGATGAGTTTGTCGTCCTGCTTCCGGCGTTGGGACGGAAGGTCGAAGTGGCGGCGCGTCAGGCCCAGACCGTGGCCGATACTTTGCGTCTAGAGCTCTCTCGGGGGTATCTCCATCAAGGGTTGGAACTCTTCTGTAGCGCAAGTATCGGTGTGGTGCTCTTTCCCGGAGAGGAGCGCAGTGGAGAAGATCTGCTCCGCTATGCCGATACCGCGATGTACAGTGCGAAACAGGCGGGACGAAATGCGGTCCACTTCTATCAACCGCAGATGCAGAGTGCGATTGAGAAAAGACTCACCCTGGAGCAGGAGCTCCATTCGGCCATCGCCCGGGGAGAGTTTCTCCTCTACTACCAGCCGCAGATCGCCCTGCAGGGGGGGGCGGTGGTGGGTGCCGAGGCGCTATTGCGCTGGCAACACCCCAGGAGAGGGATCGTCCCACCGGATGAGTTTATCCCCATCCTCGATGAGACCGGGATGATACTTGCGGTGGGGGCTTGGGTGCTGGATGCGGCGGCAGCGGAGGTCGCCAGATGGTGGAAGGAGGAGTTAATTGACGACAGCTTTGTGGTGGCAGTCAATGTCAGTCCGCGTCAATTTCGGGATGACGCTTTTGTCGAACGCCTGCTTGCTACCATAATGAAGTATC
>JADFYS010000037.1 GCA_015232955.1 Gammaproteobacteria bacterium | reverse complement strand
CGGGCTGCCTCGCCCAGCAATGCACCATAAAGCTCGTAGTCGCCATCCTCAAAGAATGTCTGAGCACGACGATTACCGAGTTGTGTTACATGGTGAGGATAACCGAGAATAACAATACGAGGTAAGCGAGCCATGCTAGCAATATTGCATAATTAATGCATTTAGTAAACTGTCACCGTAATTGTTCTCGACCCACTGAAATCCCATGTTTTCAAGTATCTTGGGTATAGAGACAAAGAGGCCATTAAGAGGCCATTAAGACCATATTGCATTTTCCTCTTCAGCGCACTCATACAGCCACATTATTGCAATTTAATGGTGAGCACCCCGGCTCATCAATCGTAAATCTATGATTAATTGGATTTAATTGTTATGGCATGTAATATGCATTGATTAAGAGCTCAGGGGGGGGTTGAATGCTTTTTCAAAATTTCTTTCGCCGGGAGGAGATAACGACCCATAGGTTTGGGCGCCAACGAATTTGTGGTGAAGACAAGTATTGGGTTGAGCTACCAGAGCATGGTGAGGTGGAGGTGTGTTGTCGTATTCAATGCATTGGCGACATCTGTCCTAGACCACAGCTGCAAACACTGAAGGCCCTTACCGAAAGTCCGGTTGACGGTGTGGTGGAAGTGATCACGGATAACCTCTCAGCCGTAGAGACCATTCCGGCGATGATGGATGGCTATGCAGGAAAACATTTGTGTACTATTCGAGAAAAAGATCACTGGCGGCTATTTGTTCGCCGTGAGAGTACCTTTACAGTAATCTGATTAACTTAATTGCATTTATTATACACAAAAGGAATATAGATGATGAGCGCAAATACTGCCTCTTCCAGAGGCTCTGGACAAATGAGTCTGTTTGGTCATCGCGGTGGCCACATCGCCCTTGGTCTTACTGCCATTGTCGCGTTGATCTCTGTCATCCTGCTCATGCAGGATATGCGTTGGGTTTATCTTCTTGTCTATGTTTGGTTTGGTATTATTTACGGTCTATTTCTACAGTATGGTCGTTTCTGTATGGCCTCGGCAATACGGGATCTATTTGCAGTGGAGGTACCTCGCATGGCTGTCGGAGTGATGATCGCCACTGGTCTATTCTCTCTCATTGCGGGATTGGTGACTGTTGGTGGTTATAGTACATTTCACCCTCACCCATTGGGTTGGCACATTCTTTTCGGCGGACTGATCTTCGGCTTCGGCATTATTTTTACAGGTGGCTGTGCATCAGGCTCTCTCTATAAGGCGGGTGAGGGAAATATGAGTTCCATGTTGGTGCTGGTGAGTATCTCTTTCTCCCAAGCCCTATTTGCAGATCTTGGCAGCTGGTCAAATACCTTTGCCCCTGATAGCTGGACTGAGTCGGCACTAGAAAAGGGGATGCCTGATGTACTAACTGTTACCGATGGCTGGTTTGACCTCTTTACAGCTGGATATATATGGGACCTTTCCGGGGGTACCGTTGCTCAGGCATTAGAGACGGGTAGCGACTGGATTGATGTATTCATTGGCAACGCCCTTATTGGCGCGATTATCCCATCAATCCTTATTCTGTTAATTCTCTATGTGCGTGTCTATCGCAAGGGGTATATGCGTCGTAACAAACTTCTTGAGCCAACCATGAATGATGAGCTGCGGGGGCTTTGGGGGATGATGACGGCATCCAAAAACACAGCGCTGGCAGGGCTTGGGCTTGGCGTCTTTGCCGGTTTACATATGTGGGCTACAGGTGCTTTGCGAGAGCATTATAATATCTTCAACTTTGGCGAACTGCTTGACAGTATGGGATATTCAGAGGGGCTCTCTATTCAAATGACAGTTTTTGATCCCGGGTACTGGTATATCACTACTCAGGAGGCTCAGTTGGGAGCTTGGGTCATGGAGAAGATGGGAATGGATATGATGGATAATATCTTTTTTGGGTTAATGAACGGTATTCCTAATCCTTTGATTAATGCCCCCTTACTAATGTCACTAGGAATTATCTTTGGTGCAGCATTTTTGGCACTGGTGCGGCGAGAATTTAAGTGGAAGGTGCCCAATGCTGAGTCTGCAACTTTTGCTCTACTTGGTGGTGCACTTATGGGGATCGGAGCACGCCTAGGAATGGGTTGTAATGTCGGTGCTTTTTTTGCCGCGGTGACCAACGGTGATCTCACTGGCTGGATATTCCTAATCGGTATGCTTGTGGGGGGATATGCCGGGGTAGTGGCCTTTAACCGCTGGATGGAGTGGCGTGCTGCTGGCGATGAATTTGATATTTAGCACCATAGAAGTCTGCATAACTTTATTGACTAATAGAACAACTAAACCATAGGAGACCTATTTCGATGGCAATTAAATTTGACAAGATGGCTGATGGCCAATATCAACTTGACGCATGTGGTTATGTCTGTCCACACCCACAGATGTATACCAAAAAGGCGTTGCAAAAGCTTGCGCCTGGCGATGAGTTAACCCTAATATTTGACAACCCATCATCTGGAGAGTCGATTCTCGCTATGTGTGAAAATGAGGGTAACGATGTCTTTGATCGCGAAGAGGGCGGGGGCAGTTTCACTTGGAAGATTCGCAAGGGGTAATGATGAGACTTGGGATTGTAGTAACAGATGAGAGACAAGCAAATAGTGCATTTGAGTTTCTAAAGTCTGCTTTAGCGTTAGACTGGACTGTGCGCTGTTTTCTTACCGATGATGGAGTCAATTTAATCAAAAATGCTGAATTTATTACTGTGGCAAGAGATGATCGAGTACACCTATCCGCCTGTGAGCACTCCATTGCGAGATGTTGTGACGACTTTGATCTGACCGGTGTTGAAGATGCTGTTATTGTCGGTGGGCAGTACCAGGATGCAGAGCTGGTACGAAATAGTGATCGTGTTCTGGTATTTTAGAGGGAGGGCGCTATGAGTGATGCAGTGAAAAACATATTAATGATTGCTCGTAACAAGAAGGTTGAGGCGTTACGCATGGCAACTGGGCTTACCCTTCTTGACGATATCATTCGAGTGGCGGTAGTGGGTGATCTGGATAGAACAGATAGTGAGGTTGAATTACAGTTGGAATCACTTGACTTCGCTGATGTTCCAGTAGTCGATATTAATGAAAGCAATGCGAAATCGTTGGCAGAGATGGTCGTTGAAGCAGATGTGGTATATGTCGTATGAATACTAAAATGGTGCAGCTATTAATTGTGGATAAAGGAGATGAGCAGCTACAGATGCTGCTGGAAAAGGGGTTAACAGAGATTGGTTCCAAGTTTGAAGTTACCTCGATAACTTCAAACTATAACACCCTTCTTGGTTCATTAAGTGATAATGCAGTTCCAGTGGTGATTAAGCCACTCTAATCGCTGCCTTGAAATCATTCTGGCATTATCTGAAAAAAAGGTTTCGAAGCAACTAACAGATTATATAACTTATTAAAGCGTATCAAATCCATTAGGAGAAAAAGTATGAATAGTATGAGTAAATCAGGGGCAAAACTAGCATTGTTAGGGGTAATTAGTGCAGCTTCACTTATCATGTCAGGTTGTACAGGTGATGAGAGTAGTACTGACTCAACTACTACTGGTTATCTAAAAGCGAGCGCAGCATCTCTAGCGACTATCTCTGCCGAAGACTACAGTGACAATAGTTATGGTCTGATTTCCGGATCTACCCTCACCTCATGGATAGATAATTGGGCTACAAATAAGCCTGCAGGTATTAATGGTGAGTTAATTATCCTTCAGGTCTCAGATGGGGCGCTTGGCGACTATAAATACTTCAAGCCGGCTGCAGGTGTGCGCAGTTACTCTCTGGGTAGTTCTACCTGGGTCGAAACACGCGATAATGGGGTGACTGAAACAGTAAGTGTGGTTTTAAGCGGTAAAAAGATGGATGCACTGCTGGCTGCATACGACATTGATCCTAATAATGACATGATTGTCTTCGCAATGGGGCATGGTGGTGGCTTTCAGAGTATGCTTATGGGGCGTGCACACTACCTGTTTCGCTACTGGGGTGCGGAAGCGACCCACTTGGCAATGCTTAATGGGGGGGCAACCCACGCTAGTGTAATTCCTGCTGAAAGCCGAGCTACCTACCTAGGTACAACCAACAGCGGATCCGCGCCGACCGGTGGTACTGTCTCTGTCAAGGATCTAACTGTAGACAATACAATATTACAGGCGACATTGGGCGATATGATGTCAGTGGCTAGAGGTGAGGTGAGTGATGCCTTTATCATTGATGCTCGTTCACCTGGTGAGTGGGGCGGTGATCTCTATTCAACCGGTGGTACCTCATCTGACTGCATCGATGTCGAGGATCTTGATGAAGATGGAGATACCACAGATACCTATGGTTGTAAAACTGCCATGAATGGTACAATCCACAGCGCAGCTAATCTCAACTATGTTGGGCTATTAATTACAGATGATGGTACAGAAGATCTGAGTGGAAATGGTAATAATGATGCATCATACCGCTATCTGGATAAGACAAGCCTGGCTGCTAAAATCAGTGATACCGGATACACATCAGGAAAGACTATTTATACATACTGCCGTACTACTTACCGGGCAATGGTTGTCGGTACCGCCTCTGGTGTTGTACTAGGCTATCCGACCAGGTTCTACGATGGTGCGATGATCGAGTGGTTGCAAATGGCCAATGTGGCGAATAAAAGCGGTTCTGATAATCTTCCAGCAACATCACCGTGGCAGACTTCAGCATTAACAGATAACCTAACCTACAATACCGCCAGTTATGTGGATACACCCACGATTACGGATGCCTATGCTGGCAATACAAGCTCTGTGGTTAATGAAGACATTATATATAAGGCTGGTTCTGTAAGCACCTTAAGTTCAGCAGCCTCTTCCTCCAGTAGTGAGGGCAATCTTCCAGCTAACCCTTGTGGTGGCTAACGGAAGGGGATAATCTTCCAATTTATTGGGCAGCCAATTTGGCTGCCCTTTTTTTATTGGTGCATTTCACCATTCTCTTTAATTTACCTTACTATATAGATTCATGCGTTGTTCGGTCGTTCTATGAATAAGATGACTCTTACCGTCATACCTCTTGCGTTGATTACAGCATTGGTGTGGTATCTCTCTATAGGTAGTGAAGAGAGGGGACTATCTATTGAAGATTTTCTGCAGCAGCATTGGCGCTATCCGATCCCGGCTCAAGGCGTACCGCCATCGCAGTGGAGCGAGCTGGAAGCGTCGCTAGACCCTCAATCGTGTGCGACCTGCCATCCGCAACAGCACATCCATTGGGAGCAGAGCCTGCATAGACACGCCATGGGGCCCGGAATTCTTTGGCAGTTACAGCTTGCGGATATAGATACCGCCCGTTCGTGTCTTCGTTGTCATGCACCTATGAGTGAACAACTAGCGCTGTTATCGCAACAGAGAGGTTGGACAGATTTTGTGGCTAAACCCCCCAACTATATCTCTCCAAATCTCCATCAGCAGGGGTTGGTTTGTGCTGTCTGTCATCTGCGTAGTCATCAGCATTATGGCCCTCCGGCAAAAAGCATCACCGAGGGTGTGCTCCCTCATAGTGGTTTTAAAGAACATCAGGCTTTTGGTGACAGCCGGTTTTGCGCGAACTGTCATCAGTTTGCATCAGACGGACCTCGACTAAATGGTAAGTTGCGAGAAGATACCTACCAGCAGTGGAGTGCAACTTTATACGCAGACAACAATCAGCAGTGTCAATACTGCCATATGCCTGATCGCCAGCATCTATGGAAAGGAATACACGACCGTGAAATGACTCAATCTGCACTCTCCGTAAATATTGAGCTTATTCATGATGATGAAAAAATTAATGCTGTGGCATCAATCACCAATAGTGGTGCGGGCCACCATTTTCCTACCTATCTGGTACCAGAGATTCTGCTACGATTGGAACATGTGACCGCTGATGGAGCAGTAATCGAGATAGGTCGCAGAATTATCGCCTGGAGGGCTAACCTTTCCCTTACTGAAGAGTTATTTGATCAGAGGTTGGCGTCCGGTGAACAAATCACCATTCAGGCTGAAAGCGATTCAGCGGTTGTAGGGGATATCTTTCGTCTTAGAGTAAATGTCTCACCGCGAGAGCACTATATCCGAACCTTTGAAGACTATCTGAGTCGGCATGGCGCATCGCTATCAGGAGAGACACTGGCTCTGCTGCGTCAAGCGATCACTGAGGGTAAGCAGAAGCGATTTGAGTTTGTGGCGACGACTAAGTCGGTATCAGACATTGCAAATTGACACCACGGGAGGGGAGAGGTTTAAGCTGCAACCATTGCAATGAATCAATAAATCTATAACCAATTGAATTTTAATGCTATATTTATTGGCACAAGAAGTGCATTAATCTAATGAAGGCGTACTACAGGAGAAGCTGGTGCGATACTTTCTAGCAACCGTACTGCTGATACTGCAGTTGACAGCAACTGCAGCGGAAATATTTCAGGAACGCAGCACACCCAGATTGAAATTCAGAGATGGGCCAGTCTGCATGTGTATGGGTGGACTGAATGAGGCCGATATTACGCGGGCGGATAAACTCCGTTTTATCGACAATTTATCTTCCAATGCGAAGAAAAAAAAGAGATCAGAAAAAACTCATCAAGAAATTAAGGAGGAATGATGAAAAAAGGTGTAAATGTGTCTGCTAAGAGATCGAATCTATTGCGTTCATTGTGGTTGCCATTATTGGCGGCACCGCTGCTAGTATCCGCTTGGGTGGCTTATGCCACCTATGTCAGCGACCACGGCATCCCTGTGAGCAGTGATGGCAGCTGGTCGAGTGAAGTACTTGAAAATATCCATGTCGGAATTGTTGCTGCCTCACCAATTCCCGTTGCCAACGCTTGCGGTATGGGAGCTTCATCCTGTTTTAAGTGTCACAATGGCAAACGGGCCGGTGTTGCATCACCTGAAGTGTGGCACAATGATCACTCCAAGGTTAATCACTCTTGTGTTGGTTGTCATAAAGGGAACGAGCGGCTGATGTTAGAAAAGATGGCGCACCAGAAAATGGTTAACGATCCACGAACTGAGCCAGAGAAGATCTGCATGGACTGCCATAAGGATGGTGATCAACAGGCGTTGCTGGCTACATACAATAGTGCTCAATAGATAAGGGGTAATCGATGAAATTTAATTGTCTCATGAACAGGTATTATGGACTTAAGGTAGTGGGCTTTGCAGTAGCGACTGCGGTTGTCAGTAATGTCGTTCAAGCCGGTCCAAACTTTCAAGTCGGAGAGCAAGGTTATATGCAGATTAACTACTCTCTTCAGATGTGGATGCAGAATCGCAGCTACACCTCGCCCAGTGACGACGGGGATAAGTGGGACACATTTTTACGGCGAAATCGTATCACTTTTACAGGGCAATATAATGACTATGTCGGTTTTTATGCTCAGTTGGAAGCTGGAAGTGACAGTAAGGATGGTAATGATGACAAGCCGATCTATTATCGCGATGCATACATGACCCTGGATAGTAGCGATAGTGTGCGCTTTATTGTTGGTCGATATAAAAACACCTTTAGCCGAGAAAATCTTGAAGCGTGCCTAGAGCCGCTTACTCTTGATCGCTCAATGCTTTCATATACTCCATTTGGTGGTACACGGGATACAGGAGCGACTATCTGGGGGAATGTGGCTGATGCTATGTTCCAGTACCGTCTGTCAGTAAGTGATGGGCGCGAAGATGACAGCGTAGTAGCGGATACCCCCAGAGTAACCGCGAGGATTCACGCCAGCTTTTTTGATCCGGAGTACAGCTACGGCTATCGCGGAACATATCTTGGTACTCAGAAAGTGTTAACTCTAGGAGCCGCTGTAGATATGCAGTCTGATGTTGCTTATGGTGACTTTGATACCAAGAGTGATCCCAAAGATTACAAAGCAACGACAGTAGATCTCTTTTATGAGCAGCCGTTTGATTTCGGTACTCTCACGCTATCCTCCGCACTCTTCGATTATAGTCTTGACGGTTATCCGACTAAGCCGGATGCAACCATGACACCGTGGACAGAGCGATCAGGCAACTATGTCAAGGTAGGCTACCTGATGCCCAAACCTGTGGGTATGGGGCGACTGCAACTCTTTTCACGGGTAGATCACACTGAGTATGGTGATAATACCGGCCTTTCAGATGCTGATGGGATTTCATTTGGTATGAACTATTATATTAACGGTCAGGAGATGAAGGTAACGCTTGAGCATGCCTCCACCGAGTTTGATCAGGAGGACGCTAACAGATTCGATCTTCAGAACAACAGTTTGACTACTTTAGGTCTACAAATGATCTTCTAATCCGCTCGTATTTGTTGTGCCCGCAGCAGTGCGGGCACACACTCGATACCCTACTTTAGCACTACCGAGAGATGACCAATATTGCGATGATGATCTAATTATGTATTTTTGTGATGTCCTGCTCAGGGCGTTATCAATATTAGCCGTTGGCATTCCTGTTGCCACGGCTTTGTTTTTTTATGAGTGGTCAAATGGTGCGAGCAGTAGCTTAATCTTGCTGTTGACTGTTGCTGAGGTATCCCTCTTTGCTTCAGTATATGTGATCTACCGTAATAAGATGATACTGAGTCATCTTCATGATCGTATTCTTGATGCTCAGGAGGGAACCCTATCTACCCTAGATGACAGTTTAAGTAGCGATTCCCTGACCAATAACCTGATCAATGACTATAACAACATGATCGCAAATCTGCGTGCGATGTTTGCTACGGTAGAAGAGTGTCAGAACCGGGTCGTCAATGAACGCAACAAAATGGATGCCTTATATGGGAGTATGCCAGGAGCGCTGTTAGCTGTTGATGATAATTTACTTGTAATCAACATCAACCCTCAGGCTGAGGAGCTGTTTAAGTCTCCTCAAGAACAGTTATTAGGCAAGATGCTGTTTGATCTGCTTAATCTAAAAATAGAGCATCGTGATGCACTACGCGACGCGTTCCTCTATAAACAGCCGGTTAAAAACTATGTAATTAATACCAAGATCGCAGATGCAGAACTCTATATATCGATAAATATTGCCTTTCACTCCAAGCATGAAGCTAATGTGGATGCGGTAATCACCTTGCAAGATATTACCGATTATCAGCGCCTGCTTGATTCAGTTTACAGTCGGGAAAAGTTGGTAGCTATGGGGCAACTAGCTGCCGGTATTGCCCATGAATTAAATACACCTCTTGGTAATATTCTCGGTTACTCTCAACTTATTAGTAGCCCCAAAATTGATGATGAAAAACGGGCGCGTTATGTTGGTTTTGTGATTGAGGAGACACGCCGCTGTTCCCGTATTGTTAGCGATCTTCTTAGTTATGCTCGACGAGATAGCTGTAACAGTGAGAACTGCGATGTAAATAATCTTGTGCGAGATCTGGTGGATACATTTATTACCTGTCGTTTAAAGTATCAGGGAACAGATATTCATTTGGTTTTATCAGAGTCCTTGCCGCAGGTAGTGATTCCTTGTGGTGAACTGGATATTGCCCTCTCCAATTTGCTTCTCAATGCACTTCATGAATTAGAAGGTCGAGAAAATGGAAAAATCACTATCACAACCCGTGCAGTTGGCATGCGTCATGTAGAGGTGAGTGTTAGCGATAATGGGCCAGGAATCGCTGTGGAGAATCGACGCCGTATCTTTGAGCCGTTTTTTAGCACTAAAGAGGCAGGTGATGGTACAGGGCTAGGATTGTCTATTAGCCACGCTATGTTAAATCGGCGTGGGGCAGACTTAAAACTGGATGGAGAGTACTCAGAGGGTGCTCGTTTCATTATGACTATGCGCGGAGCTGTCGAGAATGAGTGATCAAACCTGTTCTGAGTCGCAACTGCCTAAAATAATCATTGCAGAAGATGATCTGCGAATGCGTGAACTAGTGGCAACTGTACTGGAGGATCTAAATGCGGAGTGTGTAGTCGCAGATAGCGCACAGCATGCACTAGACCTCCTGGAGTCGTCTACTGATGTAGCCGTAGTAGTTACAGATCTACGCATGCCCTTTGTTGATGGTATGGATGTACTAAATTTCGCACGCCGCATTAATTCGAAAACACAGGTAGTGATGGTCACGGGTCATGGTACTGTGGAGTCTGCTGTAGAGGCGTTAAAGGCAGGTGCATTTGACTATATTAGGAAACCATTTGACAATGTTGAGCTGCTTCACACCGTCAATTTAGCCCTCGAACATTATCAGCTTGGGTGCGAGAATGAACGATTACGGAAAAGAGTAAATAGTGATCAGGAGGGACAATACCAGCTTCTGTTTGGTCGCTCCCCAGCAATGGCAAAAGTGGAAAAAATGAGTGAAGCTGCTGCTGCTTATGACTGTAGTGTGCTCATTGGCGGTGAGAGTGGTTGTGGTAAAGAACTTATTGCGAGAAGGATACATAATCTCAGCTCGCGTCATGATGCGCAGTTTGTCGCATTAAACTGCGCGGCAATTCCGGAAAATATTATTGAAAGCGAACTATTTGGCTACTTAAAGGGTGCCTTTACCGGTGCGGATCGCAATAAAATTGGACTCTTCACTCGAGCCAATGGCGGCACCCTTTTTCTTGACGAAATTAACAATGCTTCTCTATCTCTGCAGGCGAAACTTCTTCGAGTACTGCAGGATGGTAGCTTTTATGTCATTGGCGATACAGAACCACGGAGTGTTGATGTGAGAGTAATCGCCGCCAGTAATCGTAATCTGCCGGCGATGATAGAATCTAATGATTTTCGACAAGATCTCTACTATCGCCTTAAAGTAGTCGATATTGATCTCCCCCCCCTACGCGATAGACGCCAGGATATCCCTCTGTTGGCCAATTTTTTTCTTTCACGCCATGCGGCAAGGATTAATAAACAACTAACGGGCATGTCCACCAAAGTTCTGGGTGCCCTCATGCGTCACGACTGGCCAGGAAATGTTCGTGAACTCGAAAATGTCGTTTTACGCATGGCAATTATGACCGAGAGTTCGAGAGTCAATGAAGATGCACTTCCTCCGGAGTTAGCGGGTGAAGATGAAGGAACGCTTCGTGCGCTCGACTTTGTCGCACCACAGAGTCTGGATGAAGTAGAAGCGTATTTTATTCGTAAAACCCTGCGAGAGCAGCAGGGTGACAGGGCGCTCTCGGCAGAAATTCTGGGTATCGATAAATCAACATTGTGGCGCAAAATGAAGCGATACGATATTAAAGAGTAGCGCGTGGTGAACCGTTTTTTACAAAAGAAAACTGAAAATCATACCGTCCGTCGATGCCCTTCCGGTTTCCACGACGGAGCGATCACATCGGGCATGGTTGAACGGTTGAGGAGCCGCGCCGAAGCCAGCGTCAGATCACCGTAACGGAGATTGATCGCATCCATCGCCTCTGCAGATTCACGGCGTCTGGGCTGCTCTTCGGCAAAGAGATCCCGTTGGCGGGTGGTGGCGGGGTTGAGTGCGGTGATCTGCACCTGAAATACCCCCTCACTTGTTGCAACCTGCTGCAGTAGTTCGAGGGCGAGGTGGTAGATGGGCTGCTCCTCATCTGTCGCCTGAACGGTATTCACTTTGGTACTAAGCCAGTCGTGCTGAAGACGGAGGGCGATGAGAAAACGGCTGGCAAAGAGTTGATGACGCCGCATCCGTGCCGCAACTTTATAAGCCATATGGCGGAGATAGGTCTTAATCAACGCTCGATCCCGGGTATTGGGTGGGATCACCTTGCCGTGCCCAATCGATTTTGGTGGCTTGACGCGGTTATCTACCGTCTCGGGATCGGCCCCTTGCGCCATTAACCAGATCCGCTTGCCGGGGTTGCCGTAACGGCTGCCAAGGAGGCTGATCGGCAGCTTTTTCATCTCACCACAACGCTCGACCCCGTGACGGGCGAGAAAGGCACCAACGCCAGCAGCGATGCCGCAGAGTTC
>JADFYS010000379.1 GCA_015232955.1 Gammaproteobacteria bacterium | reverse complement strand
AGGTGAAACGCAAATATTGTGATTGTGGATTTCATTGCATAATTATGATGTTGATGGGTATTCATAGCGGTCAACTGCGGATTTTAGGGTTATAGTTACCCTTTCCAATCCCCTCACTGGGGATAACCGTCAATTCAGCCGCAGGAGTAGAGTCAGGATGCAGACCGGCCCAAGAGAGATTGTCACCCCGTTTCGCCCCATTCCCCTTGAGGTTCCTGAGGGGATGAAGCCCAATGAGTTCTTCAATAGCACGGAAAATCTTAACGATCTGGTGCACAACAACGGTCTGCTGCAGAACCCGGAGAACCTCCTCCTCTATCGTAAGGCGCTGGGACACAGTAACGAATTTGACGCCTCTATCATCTATAACACCTCAAAGTGCATCCTCGATCCGTTGGGAAGACCGGTACGACGGACGCAGGTTCCGGAGCGGGTCAAGCATGTCTGGAACCGAATGAATCAGATCATCATCGAATATATGGTGGAGCAGTACCCCGATCCTGAACAGGCGCTGCTCCTTGCCGGAGAGGCGAGTCTCGACGCCACCTGGTCGCTCACCTCTCCCGGAGTACCGAGCATCCGCATGCTCCACAACCACTTCATCGTCTTCGATATGGAGCAGTTGCGCCAGGCGAAAGCAGCCGATAGCGCCAACCCCAACCTCACCGATGGCGGTCAGCACAGTCTGTTTCAGGCCCATATGCACGATGTCTACCATCAGTTTTTCAAGACTTCTCTTGATCTGCGCATCCTCCGCCTCCTCGATCACGATGAGGCGCGAGTCGCCCTCACCGGCTATCCGCAGGGGCTGCCCAGCTGGGAGATTAGTGGCGGGGTGGAGAGCCTGAAAGAGGTCCGTTTCTGGCAAGAGTATGATGCGATTCTTGAAGGGTTCCTCGACTTCTACCGCACCTTTTTCAGTCAGGTCTCCACCCGCAACGCGCCGATCCTTGCGGATCTCTATTTTCCCGAAGCGGTTACCAACAAGCTGCTCTTTAATAATGAGTTTCTCAAAGCGGCGAAGATGGTACGAGATCGCTGCATCACCGACGCCAAATACGCCAACTCCATCCGTTGGCAGCCCGCCTTTAAGCAGCTCATCTATCGCAATGAAGCGGGGAAGTTGATTGTCACCATTAGTCAAAACTCCATCGGCAACGCCATTACCGAACTTCTGGGTGTGGTGGTCAAACGGCAGCCCGACGCCGCCGGTTACGAGGCGCATGAACCGGCACTCATCGCCAAACTACTGGAGGTAAGAGAGCGGTTAATCGCCGCCGATCTCGGCGAGGGGATCGCCACCCCTCACTGGCCCGCCGCCTGAATCTCCTCTGATGCGGGCAGTAATCATCGGTAAACAGTGGCCGGAACCGACCGCCACTGCCGCCGGCAGCCGAACGCTGCAGCTGATCCAACTGCTGCAACAGGAGGGGTGGGAGATCCACTTCGGCTCGGCCGCCGAGGAGGGCGAGCAGACCCTCAACCTTCGCCAACTGGAGATCCATTGCCACCCCATTCGCCTCAACCACCACTCTTTTGATCACTGGCTTAAGGCGTTAAACCCCGAACTGGTGATCTTCGATCGTTTTATGACCGAAGAGCAGTTCTCATGGCGGGTACAACGGCACTGCCCCGATGCAATCCGCCTTCTCGACACCCAGGATTTTCACGCCCTGCGTCAGGGAAGGGGGCGCGCCCTCCAGTTGGGAGAGCCGTTTGTTCCACAGCACCATATGGCCGGAGAGACCCTGCTGCGCGAACTCGCCTCGCTCTACCGCTGCGATCTCTCACTGTTAATCTCCCCCTTTGAGATGGAACTGCTGCAGCAGCAGTGGCGACTCCCGGAGCAGCTCATTCACTACACCCCGTTCCTCGCGCCCAAGCAGCGGGAGAGCACCCCTCCGTTTCAGCAGCGCCAACACTGCCTCTTTATCGGTGGTTTTCGCCACCCCCCCAATGTCGATGCGGTTCGCTGGCTCTACGCAAAGATCTGGCCCCGCGTCCGCCAACACCACCCGCAGTTGGAGTGCCACATCTATGGCCCCTACCCTCCGGCAGCGATCCGTCAACTCCACCAGCCTGCAGTCGGTTTTCTCCTCAAAGGGCGAGCGGAGGCCGTCGGCGCAACAATGGAGCAGTACCGGCTCAACCTCGCTCCGCTCCGCTTTGGTGCCGGGCAGAAAGGGAAGATCATCGACGGCTGGGTCTATCAGACCCCCACAATTACCACCCCCATCGGCGCAGAGGGGATGGGGTGCCCACCCTATCGTGCTCTGGAGATTGCCGAAGATGAGGCCTCTTTTGCCGCGGCCATCCACCATCTCTACTCCCATCAAAAACCGTGGGATCAACTCAACCAAGAGGCAAAAGATACGCTGAACCACTGCTTCAATCCCGCAGATCACGGGCAGCGCCTGCTACAGAAGATCGCCCAACTCCGCGAAGATCTCCACCACCACCGACAAAGCAATATTGTCGGCCAGATCCTCTGGCGCGAGCAGTTTCGGGCAACGGAGTTTATGGGGCGGTGGATTGAACTAAAAGAGGGTGCGAAAGAGGGCTGCGTCGACGCTCCAGAGAGGGAGCGAGCCTCAGATCACAATCTGCCCCCCTCTGCTTAACCCTCTCTATTTATGCTACGATCCTAACCTTTAAATTATCCACAGCTACTCATAGTCTTGCAGGATCTTCACCCAAACCCACTTCTACTTCCAAACCACTGTCGAGTTCAAAAAACCATGCAACTATCCAAACACTATCAACACGC
>JADFYS010000378.1 GCA_015232955.1 Gammaproteobacteria bacterium | reverse complement strand
AAACGCAAATATTGTGGATTTTATTGCATAATTATGATGTTGATGGGTATTCGTAGCGGTCAACTGCGGATTTTAGGATTATGAACGAACTGATCGAAGATGTTGCCCGGGGTGAAGGTGAGGCGTTAAATGCTGTAGCGGTCGTCTATGGTATAGAGAGCGGAGATCTGCTCAATTTTCAAAACTGATGCATGACAACTTTGAGAACATTTTCCCCAGTGAAAATGTTTCCGCATACGAAGTAAATATGAACATGCATAAGGTGATGGCTTCTGAAAAAATAGTTAATAACAAGAATCGCACCAATGACAAGGCCTTATACACTAAAACCTAAAACCTACTGAAATTGAGCTTGTTTTAATAGGTCCTGTGAACGATAGCTTTACATTTAAATTTTCATTCAAACGGATAGAAAAATCTAACTCGTGCAAATAATCACAGTATAAATGGTTCTTTTTTTTTGGACCAATATACATACGCCTAATGTATGATAAATTATGATTTTGTAACCAATAACTAAGCAATAACTGGCCGCTTAATGTATATCCTGATGTCTCTAAGGAAAAAACAGGCACCACAGATGCTAAAAAATTATAGCTTCCAACTGAAACCCCATAACCAAAAGATGCCAGCGTCTTTAATTCAGTATTAAAGAAATAATCTTTGTATCCAAGATAAAACTGCCATGTGGGAAGTGATATATCTGAAAATGATTTGTTATAAGAAGCTAACTCTAGTATATCTAATTTATTTAATCGCAAGTCTTTGCTAGATTGGATTATCTCAATATTCAAGACCTTTAATGTGCTTTCATTTAAAGCACTAAATCTCAACTCATCTCTATTCAAATAACTCGGCATAAAACCTAAAACCAGAAATCTATTTTTTCTTGATTCCATAAGAGAAAATGATAATCTAGATGGATAAGTATTAGGTAGAGTTCCAATAAAATCAGGGAACTCATCGATATACTGCTTTTTATGTGGAATTGAGATTAGATCCGAGTAGTTGGCACCAGGATCATTGAAATGTTGAAATTGTATTCTTTTTTTCTCAAAAATAAAATCATATACTTCATGGTTTTTTTCTTTCGGTAACACATGCACATTAGACAAGTAGTTTTCAGGGTCGCTTTCGATCGATTCTATTAAGGATATTTGTCTTTTGTTGAGTTTATCATACTTATAAAATAACATCTCTAATGAAGAGGCCATTACTATAGGGGTAGTTGAAATAAATCCATTTTTCTTAAACATTTCAACAATCATGGATGGTTGCTTTATTAGCAACTTATCTATAATGCTATCAATATCACTTAATATTGGTGACAAAAGCCTGGCTACTTCTGACGAGCAATTTTGTGTAAAAAAATCATATTTATAACTATTATTATTCTTTGCTTTTACTTCATTAATTATTGCATTTAAAGCATCATCATACAGATCGATTTTATATGCTATGATACTCCTCTGCTCGACCTCTGTATAATATCTCTTTATTTCATGAAAAATACTAATAACATACTCACCCTGCATATGGCCACTGGCACCATCAGCAAGAATATCTATCATCCGATTATACTTCGAAATATTAGCAGAATAACTTATGACAACAGAAAAATCCCATCCATACTTATTTTTTAAGATTAGAAACGAGTGTCCAAAATAGGACATTGGAGTATTGAGTGATGGTGAAATAAATGCAATATAAAGCTCATTAAAATCACTAAAATGACCATCATCGCACTCAGATAATAAGTTAGATTCACCATAGACATCTATATCATACTCTTCGTCTTGATTGATAGCTTTATACACGCTCTCAATTTCTGATGCAACGGAATATCCACTAATAACATGAGCTACTAATAGTAGAAGAAAAACTACATATCTTTTGAACATTTCATGTTCTTTTCAATCATTCTCAGGAAAGATATTGGGTCTTCACTCTCTATTGAAACACGAAATATTTTTTGTAATATATTGTCGTTCTGCTCGCACTTTAACTGCCTAATAACTTCTAAAGTAACTCGTTTATCTCCAAAAATAGCCTCATTTCTAATATCATAATACTTAGACAATAGGTATGTTTTGAACTTGCTATCATAATTTAGTAATGTCATACAGTCTTGTGTATATGCAGCCGTTGGTTGAATAAAAAAAAGAGCGCTAATTAGCGCTCTTTTAAAAGTTTTTGAAAATAGTTTTCGATTCACTTTTTTTCAAGTTCGAAATAATATGATTTAGGCTCATACTCCATAAGTGCACCAGAAATGAAATCAGTGGTGCTTAAATCCCAAATTATATTTCCAATAGCTACAGGATCCATCTGTTTTCCTAAGTCACGAGTGATAACCTCATAACCATCCTTTTTCACCATCACAGATTTTTTTTTCATCTTTGGTAATGGCACTGTTAATGGCGTAGTACCAACTATCTGCCCGTCAATATAAACACTAGCACCCTCAGGTGAACTATTGAATGTGACGCCCTCATTAGTTCCACTTATTATTGTTGCACAACCTGTCAATAGCATTGGAACTACTGCCATACCAATTAGAGCATATTTAATCATCTGAATTTCCCTATAAATCTCAAGTAATTAATAAAATTATATACCAAGGATGCAGAGCGCCAAATAAATATCAAACCATTAACACTTACATTCCTTGTGGGGATATTCTAGCAACAACACAAGGTTCAGATCAACTACTTTATTTCCATCTTCATTATTCAACCTAACTTGCATGAATGGGGTGGCGTCACCCTCG
>JADFYS010000377.1 GCA_015232955.1 Gammaproteobacteria bacterium | reverse complement strand
GTTTCTGAACGACCTCCAACCCTCGCTTCATTTTTTCGAAGGAGATCAAAAAACCGTTTAGCTTGGTGAAAACTCCCTCTGCTTTTTGCGCCAACGCCAGTGAATGTTCACTCTGTTGTGCCAGATTCCAGATATGGCGCACGGTGTAGAGGGATGAAAGTAGGGTGCTAGGTGTAACCACGATGATCTGTTCTTTCAGAATAAGCTTAAAGAGATTGTCATCAGCATTAAATGCTGTGCTGAATGCGGCCTCTATCGGCATAAACATCAGCACACACGCTGGGCTGTTCATCCCTTTGAGACCAGGGTAGTTACGGTCGGCAAGTTCGGTAATCCTTTCTCGGACTGCAGTGATATGAGCTTTAAGAGCTCCCGCTTGCTCTTCATCACTCTTGGCATTGACATAAGTCCTGTAGGCATTGAGCGATGTCTTAGCATCGATAATGATGTGCTTGTTATCTGGCAACTTAATCACGACATCGGGACGCCCTTTCTCGCCATCTTCACTCTCAAGGGTCATCTCCCGCTCGTAATCTAGACCCTCTCTCATTCCCGCTTGTGCCAGAACTTGATCGAGAAGAAACTCTCCCCAGCAACCCTGCATCTTTTTGTTCCCCTTCATCGCCTGTGCCAATTCAGTCGCTTCTTGGCTCATCTGTAGACTACTCTGTTGAAGGTTTTTGATTTCAGTCTCAAGTGATGCCTGTGTCTGTCCATTTTGGTGATGAATATCCTCAATTTTTTTCGAAAACTGCTCTATCTGCCTCCGAAAAGGGTTCAGCTGCTGCTCAATGACCTCTCGCCCATCGGTTCCTATCTTCTGTCGGCTCTCCTCCAGGACCTCGAATGCTAGCTGTTTGAAGTTCTGCGCCAGTGCTTCACGCCCCTCCTGAAGGAGTTTAAGCTTCTCTTCAGCCCCTTGGCGTTGATTCTCGAGCGTGGTCTGTGCCGTAGCCAGGGTTACGGCTAGATCCTCTTTCTGTTGTCGCTGTGTAAAGATCTCTTCTTTTTGCAGTCGAAAGACCTCCTCTGCCTTCTCTAGCCGCTGCTGAAGGTGTTCCTTATCACGCTCATCACGAAGCATTTGTTCCCGTTGTTGCTGAAGCCGCTGTTGAAGAGAGAGTTGCTCCGCCTCGCACTGCTGCTGTTTTTGAAAAGCAGCACGCCGCTCTAACTCTTCTGTGGTGAGTTGTTGCTCTAGTTGCTCTGCCTGATGTTGCAGGGTGTAATGGTCTGCCCTGTTCTGGCGGTACTGTCGTCGTAACACCAGAAGAGTAAACAAGGAGATGAATGATAGGGTAAATAGCAGGTATGCTTCAGTGCTCATCTTTAATTCCTAAAAATTTGGTAATAGGGTCCTTATCCTCCCCACTTCTTAAAAGTGGGGAGGTTGGCTCAAAAGTTATTTCCGAATCTCGCTCAGTCGAAGAGGAGATCCCCTGGAGGAACTTCTGGAAGGAACTGCTCGAGGAGATCCTGAAACAGTCGAATAAGCTGCCTGAACCGCTCCTCTTCGGTTTCACCATCCAAATCTTCCAGGCTCTCTTCAACGAAGGTCCTGACCACCTGACGGTTATCTCCCTTGACCCCAATCGAATTCAGGAGATGATCATGTGGTTCAAGGTAGAAGACCTTGAGTATCTTTTTACTGGCGCTCTCCGTCTCTTGCAGCAGACCATAGAACCCACCGAACCGCTGGTAGTTACTCTGATGAACACTTGATTCAAGGAATGCTGTACAATCACTATGGTCGATCGTGGCACCTGCACCTCCAGACACTACTACGGTACTGTCTGGAGAGAGTATTGGATTGTGCTGTTCACACTGACCGCTGTTGACTTTGGCGAGACAGTCGCGGTTAGGTGAACATTTCAGGGTGTCGCGGTCGGCACGCTCTTTTAGTTTACAATCAGGCATCGTATGCTTCTCCTTCAATATCATTAATAACACTTATTTCTCCCAACAGTGGAAGTGTGAGGGTTCCCCATACCGAAACACCCCACCAACCTCCATCCAGACACAAACCATCTAAAAGATTAATTCCACCTTCTGTTCTTATTCGGTGATTCATGTAATTCAATACTGACAACTTGACCTGCCATGCCCGGTGTTCTTTATAATCATTCATACGATTTACCCTCTTGGTTAATTTCCATACATCCATCTTTAACTTACTTTTACAGTATCACGATTAATCAAATCTGCAACTTAAATTCAAAACATTCCATAGGCATCCGTTGCTCCAGCAAATAATTCTATCCTTGCTGCTTTTTTCTTGAATTAGCAAAGCCAAAGTTCTTTAGTAACTTCTCGAACTGACTTCCATCCTGACGAGTTAGATTTGGAACAAAACGAGAGTAGACCCGAAACAACATTTCGGTCGTCGCATGTCCCATTTGTCGCGCAATCCATTCTGGGCTCTCTCCCGCAGCAAGCCAGAGAGTGGCTGCAGTATGGCGAGTTTGATAAGGGCGCCTAAGAGTTAAGTTGAGATTTTTTAATAACGGGTACCAGACTCTTTTAGTGATATTGTTGTTTATAAGGGCATTTCCCTCGCTATTGCAGAAGACATACTCCCGATCTCCGGTTAACTTTTCCTGTGTTCGTAGCGCATCAAACACAATATTCGACATATCTATAGTTCGAAATGAACCATCATTTTTGGTGTATATCAACTCCTGCTGCACCAACGCCTGTCTGATCAAAATATGTCGTCGATTAAAATCGACATACTTCCACTGCAGACCATCGATCTCGCTGGTACGCATTCCGGTAAAAAACCTCACCG
>JADFYS010000376.1 GCA_015232955.1 Gammaproteobacteria bacterium | reverse complement strand
AGCGCATCCACCAAATCCCGAGCCGGTGGATGCGCTTCGCTTATCCACCCTACATTGTTTAATTTTCTGGGTTTGCAACGACACCTATGACCCTCCTTCGTCTCAAAATCTTCGCATGGGGAAAATAGCTGATCATGGCGTCAACTCTTATCAACTCTGAAGTTAGTTAATTAGATGGAGAGTTGTTGGCTGCTTTTGCCAGCGGATCACCGAGAGTCACCGCCACCGTCAAACCAGAACTCATTTCTGCGCTGTGGGTGGTGGGATTGAGGGTTAATTTTCCGTTGTAGGTTTCGACAATATCGCGACAAATGGCCAGGCCGAGACCACTCCCCGCAACCCCATGCTCATCCAGACGCTGCCCTCGTTGCAGGAGCGTAATTTGCGACGCTAACGGGATTCCGGGACCGTGGTCGCGGATGGTGATCTGCCAGCCACCTGATGTGGGGGTGAGATGCAGATCCACCTCACCTCCGGCATAACGGCAAGCGTTATCGAGCAGGTTTCCGAGAAGCTCCAACATATCATCGCGATCCTGCGGCATCACCCCATCGGGTGGATAATGGCTATGGAGAGTGCAGTGTGGATAGAGATGGTGCAGAACTTCGAGCAGTGCCGGGATCTCCCGCTGTAACACCGTATGTCGTCCCGGAGAGGAGACTCCGACGATGCGTGCCCGTTTCAGCTCCCGCTCCATCTTCTGTCGTAACTGCTGGAGTAGAGGCTCCTGACGCAGCCGCTGCTCTGGAGGCAGAGCTTCAGTCAGCAGCTGCAGTTGCTGCAGGGGGCGCTTCATCTCATGGGCGAGATTGCCAAGGGCGTTACGAGAACGAGTCACCCGCTGTCCAAGTTGCTGCAGCAGGCGTTCGATCTCCTCGAGAAGGGGGTGGACCTCATCCGGGAGATCAGGTCGCGACTGCTCCAGTGCGCCGCTATGCATCGCCCGAATCATCTCTCTAAGGGGATCGAGACGGGAGAAGGCGCGCTGCACCAGTCGCTGTTGCAGTGTGAGTAGAAGCAGGAGTGACAACCCCAAAAGGGTGATGGCAGCGTAGCGGTAGTAGAGCTGTTTGGTGATGAGATCACTAATATCCTCCGCAACCCAGATAGTGATCGCTTCGCCCTGTTGGAGAATCGTCTGGGTTCGGGTTAGCCAGCGTTGCCCCCCCATCTCCTGTTGATACTCCTCCGTCACCTCTCCTATCCTGGGAGGATGAAGTTGAGGCTCATGATCCCATAATGAGCGGCTGCGCAGCTCTTGGGTAGGGGTCTGAATGATGTAGTAGTGGCCGGAGTTGACCCGCTCATAGACCGTGGAGAGGCGTTGCTGATGGAGTTGCCAGACGCCATCGACCCGGTCAAGAAGCGTCATCACACTCTCGGCGTCGTGTCCGAGCCGGGAGAGGACATAGTCGCGGGTGATCTCCTTAATCGCACCATCCACCAGGATCAGTACCCCGGCCATCACCAGGAGGAGTGACCAGAAAAGGTTGTGCCGCAGTTGGCGCTGCAGTGAACTCATGACTCTTCTGCTCTCAGAGTGTAGCCCTGACCACGGCGGGTCTCAATAAACGCCTTGCCGAAGAGTTGGCGCAGACGGTTGATATAGACCTCAATGACATTACTGTCGCGAATGGCATCATCTTCATAGATGTGTTCACTCAAACGGGTTTTGGAGTGGACATGGTGAGGTCGGGTCATCAGTTGGCGCAGCAGACGAAACTCAATCGCGGTCAGAGAGATCCGCTCACCGTTTTTGGCCGTGGCGCTCTGACTATCGGTATCGAGAGAGACACCACACCACTCAAGGGTGTTGGCAGGGTGACCATGGACACGACGCTGAATCGCCTGCAGTCGCGCCAGCAGCTCTTCACTGTGAAACGGTTTTCCGAGATAGTCATCTGCACCCGCCTGCAGTCCATCCACCCGTTCATGCCAGGCGTCACGCGCGGTGAGGATAAGTACCGGCGTTCTGTTGCCGCATTGACGCCAATCGCGCAGGACCTCCAGACCGTTTTTGTCCGGAAGTCCGAGATCAAGGATGACCACATCGGGGTTCAGCTCATTGCCGAGAAAATGGCCATCAATACCGTTATCGGCTATCTCGACCGCGTAGCCGTGGCGTTGAAGTAGCGGCTTGAGTTCGGCCAGAAGCAGAGCATCATCTTCAATAAGGAGTAGCTTCACTAATCGCGCTCTTTTTTGATGGGGGCACCGTCGGCGGCACTGAAATAGTGTTCCCAGCGGTGACCACGGGGGTCAAGGATCTTGATTTCGTACACCAATACTCCATCCTCTTCTTCCAGTTCAACATCAAGAATAGTGCCTTGTAACTGTTCGGCATGTTGACCCAAAATGGTTGCCAGAGGAAGAATACGCCCTTCACTGACCCACTGCCGCACCAGATCTGGGTGGAGATCTTCATCGCCAAGAAGTGTAGTCGAAGTGATACTACTCATCGCCGCAAAAGCCAAAGCCGGAAAAAACCATATCCTCTTCATTAAAATCTCCCCCTCTGGATGACAATATACCCAAGAACCCTGAAAACGCTGGCTCCAACTGTCTTGGGTATAGCAAATATCATCTTTGGACTATTTTCAACACGGAGCATCGAAGAGCCTTTTTGGAAGAAGGTGTGCTCCATTCTAGCGGTCAGAGATTAAGCGAAGCTGAATTACGGAAGTGGGGTAGCGTCCAGATGTTGCAGCAAAAAACGGTGTGTCAAAGGGAGATGTAAGCTTATGCACAGAAAAAAATTTGACTGACCCCTTGACAAAAAAAGCGTTGTCGATC
>JADFYS010000375.1 GCA_015232955.1 Gammaproteobacteria bacterium | reverse complement strand
TGACATCAGACAAAACACTCCGGTGGGTAAAACAGTCGGGTATTGTAGATCAAACCGGACGCTAGACTTCTGGTTTTTGTCCGGTTTTCGGGCTGGTTCTCGGGGGTGGCTCTCTCTGTGCTCTGGATCACGGCGTTAGCATCTCCGCCATCATCTGGTTCAGGGCCTCAGCGGCACCCTCAAAGTCGTAGCTGGCGACCAGCGCATTCACGCGGGTGATCCCCAGTCGCCATTGCTCATCCAGGGGCTGGGCGAGGAGGGCGGTGATCTTCTCCTCCACCTGCGCATCAAACTGGGAGAGGAGGTGGGCAATCTCATCGAGGTGTGGTTGCAGTTGGGCGGCGGTGAGTAGCGCCTCTCCAGCCGTTGTGGTGGTTGCCGCGATCCGGTTCTGTTCGAGCAGGGGGCGAAGGGCGGTGATGAGCTGCTCTAACTGCGACTCCCCCTCGCTGATAAGCGTCTCGATCTCGGGTGGGAGCGGTGTGGATGCGGCGCCTTCCAGCGGCTGTAGCGCCTGCTCAAGGGTGGCGGCACTCTGTTGCAGTGGGTGGGCACCGATGGTGGCGGCCACCCCTTTCAGGGTGTGCGCAGCCCTTTCCGCGCTCTCTCTATCCCCCTGTTGGAGTGCAGAGCGGAGCCGGGTGAGCGCCCCCTCCTGGTTGTCGCAGAAGCGACGGAGCAGTTTGAGGTAGGCGTCCGGTTTTCCCATCACCCGCTGCAACCCCTCTGTCGCGCTAAGTCCGGGGAGGGTGGAGAGCTGTTCTAGGGTCTCGATATCCCCTGAACTCTGAGGCGAGGGTGCACTACTCCCAGAGGGGGGAGCGGGTGGCTGTGGTTGGCGGGGGGTGATCCACGCTGCCAGGGTCTGAAACAGGCGGTGCGGCTCTATCGGTTTAGAGATGTGGTCGTTCATTCCCGCTTCGAGACAGAGCTGGCGGTCGACCGCCATGGCGTTGGCGGTCATCGCCAGAATCGGGATCTGCTGCAGTGAATCTATCTTGCGGATGTGGCGGGTGGCGGTGAGTCCATCCATCACCGGCATCTGCATATCCATCAAAATACCGTCAAACTGCTCATCCTCCAGCAGTTGTAGCGCCTCTTCCCCATGGTTGGCAATGGCGATGGTGATGTGGGCCTGTTGTAGCAGCTCCTGTGCCAGCTGCTGATTGATCTCATTATCCTCTACCAGCAGGAGATGGGCACCCGCCAGCTGATCCATCGCCTCCTGCTCTTTCCGCTCCTGGTGGCCGCTCTCTAGCTGCTGGGAACCTTCTGCGTAGAGGGCGATGAGCGTCTCCAGTAGCTGGTTTTGGTTAATGGGCTTCACCAGGTAGCCGGAGATCCCTACCGGTTTACCCTCTCGTCGGACGACACTATCTTCGCCATAGGCGGTGGCCATAATGATTTGGGGGGGCGATTTTAGATCCAGTTTGTCACGGATCATGCGGATGGCGCGAATACCGTCGAGTTCTGGCATCATGTAGTCCATAATCACCAGTTGGAACGGCTGCTCAATGAGCTCCGCCTCCTGTATTCGGAGCAGAGACTCCTTACCATTTTCTGCCTCGCTAACGCTCGCTCCCAGTGCGGTGATATAGCCCCGAATTACCGAACGGGCACTCACATTGTCATCCACCACCAGTACCCGTTTTCCTGCCAGTAGGTGGCGGTGCTGCTTCGATTCAGTGTTGACCGGTGCCGACACCTCCTCCAGTGGCAGGGTGAAGCTGAAACAGGAGCCTTTTCCCGCTTCACTCTCTACCTTGATCTCCCCCCCCATCAGCTCGATCAGGCGGGCAGAGATGGTAAGACCGAGGCCGGTTCCGCCATATTTGCGCGAGATGGAGCTGTCCGCTTGAGAAAAGGCGGTAAAGAGGCGTGATTTCTGCTCTGGGGTCATGCCGATTCCGCTATCTTCGACTGCAAAGTGGAGCCAGATCTGCTCTCCCTCTTGTCGCACCATCTTACTGCGAATGGTCACCTCCCCCGCTTCGGTAAACTTCACCGCATTATTGGCAAGATTGATCAGGATCTGTGACAGACGCAGCGGATCTCCCAGCAGACGGGGGGGGATATCGACTGCGGTATCGAGGATCAGCTCCACCCCCTTCTCTTCTGCTTTGAGAAAGATGAGGGTCGAGAGGTTGACCAGAACATCTTCGAGTGAGAACGGGGTGATCTCCAGCTCTAGCTGTCCGGCATCGATCTTCGAAAAGTCGAGAATATCGTTAATAATCCTGAGCAGTGCAGTGGCAGAGTGGTGTACCTTTTCGATGTAGTCCTGCTGTTTCGGGGTGAGCTGGGTCTGCAGACAGAGATGGCTTAGGCCGATAATCGCATTCATCGGTGTGCGGATCTCATGGCTCATATTGGCCAAAAACTCACTCTTCGCCCTGGCCCCCGCCTCGGCCCGATCCCGGGCGTCGGTCATCTCTGTCTCTAGCGCTTTCATACGGGTGATGTCGGTACGGATCGAGAGATATTTGCGGGGTCTCCCCTGGGGGTCGGTAAAGGGGACGATGGTCGCCTTTACCCAGTACGCTTCACCGGATCGACTGAGGTTCTTGATCTCACCGTGCCATACCCGACCACTGCTGATGGTCTGCCACAGCTCGCGGTAAAATTCGGGGGGGTGAATTTCCGATTTGAGGATACGGTGGTTCTGCCCAAGTAGCTCCTGCTCTCTATAGCCGCTCATGATCTCAAAGTGGCGGTTAAGGCTGATGATCCGCCCTCCGGTATCGGTGGCAGAGACGATGGCGTGTTCATCGATCGCCCGTTGCAGATCCTGTTGCTCTTGCCA
>JADFYS010000374.1 GCA_015232955.1 Gammaproteobacteria bacterium | reverse complement strand
GAGGGTGATGGCGACAAACCACGGTACAATGCGGTCGGCGGTACATTGAATGGGGGCTTTTGACGCCTGCGCCTCCTCTACCAGGGCGATAATCCGCCCGAGGGTGGTCTGACTGAGGATGGCGGTGACGCGGATGAGGAGGGGGTTGCCGCGGTTGATGGTTCCGGCAGAGACACTCTCCCCCTCTTTTCTGGAGCGGGGCAGAGACTCTCCGCTCAGCATCGACTCATCGATCTCACTGCTGCCAGAGGTGATGACGCCGTCTACCGGTATCTTCTCTCCGGGGCGGACCCGAACGGTCTCATTTAGGGCGACGCTCTTCACCGGGACAATCACCTCAGCCCGGTCCCGGAGGACGGTCGCCACCCGTGGCTGGAGATCGAGCAGGCGCTGGGTGGCTGCCACGGCGTGGCGTTTGGAGATGGCCTCGAGGAAGCGGCCGACGAGAATGACAAAGATGAAGTTAACCACGGTATCGAAGTAGACCGAACCGGAGAAGTTGGGGTTGAAGGTGACCCAAGTGGAGTAGAGCCAGGTGGTGCTTGCGCCGATAGCGATGGGGAGATCCATCGTCAGGTGGCGGTTCTTGAGTCCGGTGATGGCGCCCCTGAGGAAGGGCCAGCCGGAGTAGAAGAGGGTCGGGGTGGCGAGAGCGAAACCGATCCAGTGGAATAGTTGCCGGAACTCCCCTCCATCGGCACCGGTATAGAGGGCGATAGAGATCCAGGTGAGGTTCATCATCGTAAAACCGGCAAACGCCATCCGGAAGAGGAGGGCGCGATTCTCTCTCTTTATCCGACCATCGGCCAACTCGGGATCAAAAGGGACGGCGACATAACCGATGGCTGCCAGCTGTTTGAGGAGGGTCGCCAGCGCTACAGTACGATTGTCCCACTCGAGATGGAGACGGCGCCCGGAGAGGTTGACATTGGCGCGGATTACCCCCGGGATCTGTTTCAGACTGCGCTCTATCAGCCAGACACAGGCGGCGCAGTGAATCCCCTCCACCAGCAGGTGAATAGAGCGCTGCTCCCCCACGGTTGAGACATACTCCTCCTGAATGATATCGAGATTATAGAGTTCGAGATCTTTGGGGGGCGGGGGAGGGGGGGCTAGGAGCTGCCCATCCGGGGTTCTCTGGTAGAAACCGTCCAGTCCAGAGCTGTAGATGACACGACAGACCGACTGACAGCCGAGACAGCAGAAGGGGCGCTGCTGACCCTCGATCTCTTCAAAAAACGGTTGTGGTGGGAGAGGGAGACCGCAGTGGAAGCACTGTTTGGCCTCCACAGTGGTGGTCAAGGTGCCGCAACCTCGATTCGCTCTTCGAGTTCGAGGGTGTGTTGTTGGTCACTCATGGCGAAGCGGAGATCCCACGCCCCCTTCAGGGGTAGTTTCAGGGTCGCTTGATAGAGACCACCGACAATGGGGACCATCTCGCGGGTGAAGTCCTGGCTCGCATCCGAAGGGCGGTAGGCGGTTAGGGTCACCCGTGATGCGGCTACCGGCTGCCCCTCTCTGTCGACCAGGCTGAGGCGGATAATGGCGCTGCTGTTGGCGACAATCTGTTGCGGCAACTTCAGCTCAGGTTGCCACCCCAGCTCCTGTTTGACCGCCTCTAGCTTGAGGCGATTCTTCTCATAGGTCTGCCCTTTTTCATAGAACTGCTCATCCACCAACCCGGGGGAGGTGACAAAAGCGGTAATAATGAACGCGGCATTGATAACCAGCACCAGCATCAGCCCTGCGAGCCAGCTGAGAACCCAGGGGTTACGCAGCGCCTGTTTACTCGATTGCGAAAAAAAAGGGGGTCTAGTGGTCATGGTCTCTCCGTTCATTAGCGGATCTTCGGGCCTATAAACATACTCTCATAACTATCGCTAAATTGACTGTTCTCATCGGCGATGACGGTGAAGCGAATCGGTTCAATCTCCTCTTTGCGTGCTTCGTTAGGGACCCGGACAAAGACGGTGTAGTGGTTGATGGTCCCAAAATTGGCATGAAGAGGTTCATCTGCACCCACGAGGGTCAACTGCTCTGGTCCGCTCACCTCTACGCGGAATTGTATCGCATGATCGAGCTTGTTTAGCACTTTAAGCTCATATTTATTCTGGATCGAGCCGTCACTCTGGCGCACAAAGAGCGGTTGGCGTTCGTGAAGAACCTTGAGTTCAAGGGTGCCGAGATGGGTCATACCGTAGATGATCCCTCCAAGGGCGGTGAGCATGATCACCGCGTAGACCAGAACCCGGGGTCTTTTGTAGAGCTTAATCGTCGGTTTCCCTTCGATCTCGTCAAGAGAGGCGTAACGGACCAACCCCCGTGGTTTGTTGATCTTGTCCATCACCTCGTCACAAGCATCAATACAGAGACCACAGGTGATACACCCCTCCTGCTGACCATCACGAATATCGACCCCGGTGGGGCAGACGGCAACGCAGAGGTTGCAGGAGACACAGTCTCCGTGGCCTTCAGCTACACTCCCCTTTTTCAACTTACCCCGCGGTTCACCGCGGGCGACATCATAGGCGGGGAGTACCGTCTCGGCATCGACCATAACCCCCTGAATACGGGCGTAGGGGCAGAGCCAGAAGCAGACCTGTTCACGCATAAATGCGGCGAAGAGGTGGGTGAAAAAGGCGAAGACAGCGACAGTGGCCCACGCGAGGGTGGAGGCCTCAAGGGTGAGGAAATCGTGCCACATCTCCCGGGAATCGCTAAACCAGAGGGTGAAAGAGATCCCAGTGAGGATACCGATAGAGAGCCAGATGAGGTGCTTGAGGGTAATGATACCCAGCTTCTTCGCGGAGAGGGGTG
>JADFYS010000373.1 GCA_015232955.1 Gammaproteobacteria bacterium | reverse complement strand
GGCAAATTACCGGTCAGTCTGTTAAGTGATGGAGTCAGGGCCATGGTGTCGTTAACCGCTGATTTAGCTTGGCGTTGCGCCAAACTCAATCCTCATTTACGCGCTGAAGCGGCTAACAAAACCGAAGGTATTGTCTTGATCGATGAGGTTGATATGCATCTTCACCCCGCTTGGCAACAGCGGGTGATAGCCTCACTACAATCAGCTTTTCCAAAAATCCAATTCATTGTCACTACTCATAGTCCGCAGGTTATCTCGACCGTTGCCAAAGAGTCGATTCGATTGATTAAATCTCGTTTTAATGAAGAGACGCAGAAAATTGAGTCATACATACAGACTCCAACATTCCAGAGTTTGGGCGTTGCCAGCTCAGATAATTTGGCAGAGCTACAAGATGTTGATCCGGTACCTGATGTTGAGCCGGCGCGGTGGTTGACACAATACAAGCGACTCATCATCCAAAACCAGTTAGAAAGTGAAGATGGGAAAAAGCTGAAAGAGCAGTTAGTGAACCACTTTGGCCCAAACCATCCTCAATGGCTAGAGTGTGAACGGTTGATTCGGTTACAGGCAATGAAATCGAAATTACCGAAACGAAACGATGGAAAATCACCATGCACAGATTAACGCGATCGAGTCAGCCACCCGTGTGTTTAGCGAACTATCACCATGGTAGAAATCATTGGAAACAGATTACACCAGCAGAGAAAGATGAGATATGGCAAAAACTGGAGCAGATGCAGCAGCACCGTTGTGCTTATTGCGAAGCGGCTATCTCCTCAGAGGGTGAACACGGAAATCGCCATATAGAGCATTTTCGCCAAAGAAGCCGCTACCCACAGGGAACCTTTGCCTGGTCAAACCTGTTTGGTTCTTGTAATCGGGAAGAGCGTTGCGGCAAGCACAAGGACAAATTACCCCCCTATGAGCATCACGACTTAATTAAACCGGACAGTGAAGATCCAGAAGCCTTCTTGCAATTTTTACCCGATGGCAATGTTGCACCTGTGGATGGATTATCGCTATCTGATCAAAAACGGGCAGAAGAGACCATTCGGATATTTAACCTTAATGGATCACTGCGCCAGATACGCGAGACCATGATTAAGGGCTATCTGCAAACCGCAGAGGAGTTTGCCGATTTGGCTGCTCAATATGACGAATCCGAATGGTTGCCACTCTTGCAAGCGGAGTTACGCAAAATAGACCATTTACCTTTTGCGACGGCCATCAAACAGACTCTGCTACCGAATTAAGGGAGGTTGAATATGAAAATTAAATATTTTGAAGAGACCGATACTGCATTGATGGAGTTCAGCCAGCAGTCGGTGAGTGAAGCCCGCGAGGTCAATGAGTCGATCTACCTTGATCTGAATGCCAACGGCCAGTTGGTCAGCATGACTATCGAGCACGCCTCACAATAGGCTGATATGGTCGAACTTACCTTTCAACGAATGGTGCAAGGTTAATCCATGTCCTATGGCTATTGTATAAAGGAATTGTATAAGAGAGACGCCAGCGCAAGGCTGGCGTCGGGCCGAAGATACTCTCTTCGGTGTGGTCAATGACGGGTAGGATACCAAACCGGAGCCAATGAATGAATATTACCTTACAAATTGAAGCCAATGGCACAATAACCCTGCCTTCACAACTGTGTGAAGCTCTACACATCCACGCTGGTGACCTGTTACAGTGGCAACTGAACGACAGTGGCAGTGCTGTAGTAAAACCCATTCAACAAAGCGATCATGCCTATCTGGCTGCGGTGAGCGATACACTTGACGAGTGGAACAGCCCCGAAGATGAGGAAGCATGGCGTGACCTATAACCGTTTTACTGTAGTACGGGTACCCTTTCCGTTTACCGATAAAACTGCCAGCAAGCGTAGACCGGCATTGGTGATCTCTGATGAAAAACGGTTTAACAGACCCTCCGGTCATCTGGTTCTGGCAATGATTACCACAGCGAAGCAGTCATGCTGGCCGCTGGATGTGCCACTACACTCATCAGAGGATGCCGGATTATCCGTTGCCTCCATCGTACGCATGAAACTATTTACCCTCGATCAATCGCTGATACTGGGTCAACTGGGCGAACTATCGGCACCCGATGCCACAACGGTGCAACAGCACCTGAAACAACTTTTCGCAATGGAAGAGTAACCATGCCACCCATCAAAACCCCAAAAAAACTGATCGAAGTCGCCCTGCCGCTGGATGACATCAACACCGCTGCGGCACGGGAGAAGTCGATCCGTCACGGCCACCCCAGCACCCTGCATCTCTGGTGGGCACGGCGACCGTTGGCAGCAGCGCGGGCTGTGCTGTTTGCGCAGATGGTCAACGACCCGTCAGAGGTTTTACCGGGCGATAAACGAACCCGCGAATTTAAGGCGGCGGTGACAGCCGAGCGCGAACGGCTGTTTCAGATTATTCGGGAACTGGTGCTGTGGGAGAACACCAATAACGAAACGGTGCTGAACAAGGCGCGTGCCGAGATTAAAAAGAGTTGGCAACAGATCTGCGCGCTGAACAAAAACCACCCCGAAGCCGCCGAGCTGTTTAACCCCGACAAGCTGCCCGCCTTTCACGATCCCTTTGCCGCTGGTGGGGCGATACCGCTGGAGGCGCAACGGCTCGGGCTGGAGAGCTACGCCAGTGACCTCAATCCGGTGGCGGTGATGATTAACAAGGCGATGATTGAGATCCCGCCCAAATTTGCCGGGCAGAAGCCGGTGGGGCCTATTTCCCCCCACCCTAACCCTCCCCCCGCTGGGGGGAGGGGACAGAAAAAAGCCTCCCCCCAGTGGGGGGAGGTTGGAGGGGG
>JADFYS010000372.1 GCA_015232955.1 Gammaproteobacteria bacterium | reverse complement strand
GAGTCAAGCTTAACGGAAGAGGAGTTAGAGATTCAGCAGAAGCGGCGTGATTTTATCTGGATGCAGCGTGGTTCACTTGATAAAGCACTGCAAGAGGGCATACAGATAGGCGAGCAGAAGGGGTTGAATACAGCATTACAAAAACTGATAGAGAGCGGTATGAGTGAGTTCCAAGCTCGACAGATTTTGTTTGGCGGGGAGTGAACGAATATGGAGCAAAAGATGGTCAATATTCGCAGTCCTCATGCCCGTTTAACTCAACGCAAGTTTGTTGCTTCTGCCATCAGTACAGCCGCACTTGCCGGAATGACTCACGCTAAGGCAGTTGATTTGGTGTCAGGGTACTGGTGAATGCGATTGAGCCGGCAATGGCGGAATAACGAGTTAACCACCAATGAAATTCCTTGATGTCAAAACCGACTACGCCTTTAAACGGGTGTTTGGCTCGCAGCAGTCCAAACCACTGCTGATTGAGTTCTTAAACGCGCTGCTTGACTATCCTCCAGAGCAACAGATTGTCGAACTGGAGATAGTCGACCCGTACCAAATTCCGCTGCTAAAGGGGATGAAAGATAGCTTTGTCGATGTTAAAGCGACCCTAAGCAATGGCAGTCAAGTCATCATCGAGATGCAGGTGCTCAATGTGCCGGGGTTTGAGCAGCGGATTCTCTACAACGCCGCTAAACAGTACTCCGTTCAGCTCAAACAGGGCGAGGATTACCACCTGCTTAATCCCGTTATTGCCATTACCTTTACCGATTTTACCCTGTTTAGTGATGAAAAATTGAAGAGTCAATATATCAGCCACTATAAGCTCATAGAGAAATCGACACTAGTGGAGTATAAGGACGATATTGAGCTGATATTTATCGAGCTACCCAAGTTTACCCTCTCGCTACCGGAGCTCACCGATATTCGCCAAAAATGGATCTGGTTTGTGCAAAATGCCGGTAAGCTCAATACCACACCCGAGCAGCTCAACAGCTTGGGCTTAAAACTGGCACTAGAGCTAAGCAATGAGTCAAGCTTAACGGAAGAGGAGTTAGAGATTCAGCAGAAGCGGCGTGATTTTATCTGGATGCAGCGTGGTTCACTAGAAAAAGCGCATCAAGGTGGACGACAAGAGGGTCTAAAAGAGGGAAGAGAAGATGGCTTAAATGAGGCGCTACAACGGTTGATAGAGAGCGGCATGAATGAGTCCCAGGCTCGACAGATTTTGTTTGGCGGGGAGTGAACTAATATACCCAAGCATCTTGGGTATAGGCTATAATTAACAATAGGTTACCCTATGTACACACTATTTCGCCTTATAGGGCTGCTGGTTTTTTTCGTCACCCTTAGCGGTTGCGCCAGCTCCCCTTACTATCAGGAAATAAGCTACAAGCCACCCACAATCGAGATTAGTGACGAGCAGGAAAAGCAAAATGTCAGTTATTTAGCTCGCTATATGATGAGCCGCAATAGTCGACGAGCCTTTGTGGCCCAGTTACAGGCCGAGGAGCGCCAACGCCTGGCCTCGCTCAAAAGCTGGGGTGATACCGGTGTCGAGGTTGCCATGGCGACGGATGTTGTCACCGGAGAGCTGCTCAACACCACAGGACAGAATCTTGGCAGCGCGATGGTGGGAGTGGGTGTCGGGCTGGAACTGTTGGACTCTGTGTTCAGTCAAATGGCGGACTTTGATCAGGTCAGCCAGGGGTTTCTACCGGCCGAGGTGAATGGCGAGGCGATTTTGACGGCGGAGCGTGCCAGTCAAGTGATGATGGGACAGGTTCAGATGCGGCTTGAGCGATTTGCCGCTGAAAAGGGCTTTCATCTCAGTTGTATCGGCGGATGTACGGCGGACATGCGTTATTATCAGTTACGGTCGGCAACGCCCGAGACCCTAGCTACCTACCATTACAATCCGGCGACGGACGATCGCCTGCAGCAACTGGGAAATCGTGATCTTTTTGCCGTGATCAATCTTTCCAGAATGCGGCCTACCGAACAAGACCCTCTGCGTGACCGGGCGCTGGGGTTCACCCCGGCCTGGGAGACTCCCACTGGCAATACTTTCGTCGTGCGTTTATTTGCAGGCGCCAAGACCGGTGCCGACGGTGAGCCTCTCGTGTATCGCAACGAGGCCGGAGTGCTGGACATGAGCGTTGGCCGCAATCTGGTTGCAACCCAACTGGGACGCGAGTTTTTTAGTACCCTCTTCGATGGCGATCTGGGGGCATACTACTTTGACAATGATATCTACCCCCACACTGGGTACTTCCGGGGCAAGGTGTACACATGGGTGCTAGAGAACGAACGCCAGTTCATTACCAGCTATCTGGACTTGACGCCACCTAGATTCAAACCATAGCGGAATTACGGTGACAGTTTAGAATTACGACAATTACCAGGGCAAATTCGTTCTAACCCATGGAATTTTACCCCGCAGTATTGGCATCCTTCATTAACCAGTTAACACTTTCCCACATCACACAGTGAACACGCAGAAATTCTTCTTGATCTCATAGCCCCTCTATTCTATCCTGATCTCCATCGTACTCAATGGGGAATCAGCATAGATGGCCTATTTCGGATCCAAAGCGACCACGGGGCTGTGTCAGCCAATCATCTCCATGATGCCGCCACATGACACCTATATCGAGACGCATCTCGGTGGTGGCGCCATCATGCAGCGCAAGCCAGCCGCTTTGCGCAATATCGGCATTGATCTCGACAAAAGAGCACTAGATAGCTTCGAGTGCGATTACCCTGTCGAGAAGATCCATGGTTGCGCACATCAATATCTTTCGAACTATCTGTTTCAGGGAAGAGAGCTACTCTACTGCG
>JADFYS010000371.1 GCA_015232955.1 Gammaproteobacteria bacterium | reverse complement strand
TTGCTGTGAACCTCATGAACTTCAATATCGAGACTCTGAAAGAGACGGAGTACCGCCGGGCGAACCATCTCCTGAACAAACTGGCCGAGGCGACCACCTAGTTTATCAATACGCCCACCCACCTCTTTAAGATATTTATCGGTATCCTGAAATCGCCGTTCAAGATCCTGAAAACGGAGATCGGTCTCCTGAAATCGGCGTTCAGTCTCCTGAAACTGTCGCTCGGTCTCCTTAGACTCTTTGGCGACCTCACGCAGGATCTTCCAGACCTCTTCCGGTCCAACGGGTGGTTCTGTTGTGGTTGTCATCTCTTCACTCTGATATACCCAAGAACCCTGAAAACGCTAGTTCCAGAAAGCCGATAAGCACAACGCTCGAGCGTTATGAACATTTGACGGCTTCAAACCTTGAATAGCCACCCTTCCCGACTCCCTAAATCCACTGTTTCCAACTGTCTTGGGTATAGAGAAATCAGACGCCGCCGCGGTGAACCGTCTCGTAGTAGATCTTCTCCAACTCCAGTTTATGTTCGGTCTCCTGTTGAGAGAGATAGGTGAAGAGGTCCTGGATCGGACCCTCTTCCACCTCGCTGGCAAGGGTGGAGTACTGCTCCATCGCCGCTTGCTCCCGTGCCAGAGCGTATTGAAGAATCGCCTGATCATCCGGTTTCTCCCCCAGATCAAGAGAGTGGATGGCGTCGGAAAAGCGGTGATCACTGGGAGGGGTCTGCACCATCTCTTTCAATTGCTGCTCAATTTCGGCTTTTGCCATCAACTCACTCAAGAGACGGACATGCTCCTGCTCTTCAGCGGCCATCTCTTCCACCAGGTAGCGGATCCGTTTACTCACTTTCGGGATAAGTTGATGGTAGAAATTGTATGCTGTTAACTCAAACTGCATCGCCACCTCAAGGATCTCACCGACACTTTTGCGGGATCGGAGAAGATTCGCACCCGAAGTTTGCCCCTCTTTAACCTTGACCATCTCGTTTCTCCTGCAGATAGTGATCGATGCTGGCGGCGACGCGATGGCCGTCAGCCACGGCATGTACCACATCAGGACCGTTAACACAGTCCCCAGCGGACCAGAGCCACCCTTCAGAGGTGCGCCCATCACCATCTACCTTAAGCCGCCCCCGCTCCCAGGTCAACTGTTCGGTCAACGCCTCTCCAAGAAGGGTGGTATCGGCAAATTGACCAATCGCCTCGATCACTGTATCGCAAGGGTGGATGATCTCATCCTCTTCATCATATTTCGGCGCAAAGCGGTGGTTCTCATCAAAGATAGAGATCACCTTCCAGGTCTTCAGCCCCACCAACTTCCCGGCAGCATCCAGTTCGCACCCCTGAGGTCCGCAGCCATCACGAATCACAACCCCCTCTTCCAGCGCCTCTTTAATCTCATCGGCGTCCGCCATAAAGTGCTGCTGCTGCTCCAGTGCGGTCACCGTCACATTCACCTGCTGGTACTGCTGTTTCTGCATACGGGCGAGGGAACGGGCGATATCCATCGCCACATTACCACCACCGATCACCACCGCGCAGTGCGGTAGCTCAAACGGTTCACTGCTGGTGATTCTACGCAGCAGATCCACGGCACGATAGACCTTGTCATGATCTGATTTCGGGATTCGGGTCTGCCGCCCCTGCTGGAGGCCGATGGCGAGTGTCACCGCATCAAACTCCTGCCGGAGCTGATCCATTGTCCGGTCACGGCCAATGCGACAGTTGTAGTGGATATTCACCCCGTAAGAGAGGATAAGCTCAATATCGCGGTCGAGGGCATCGTAGGGGAGGCGATACTCAGGAATACCGTAACGGGTCATCCCTCCCGCCGCCGCCTCTGCCTCAAAGAGGGTCACCGCATGGCCGAGACGGGCGAGATCAAAGGCGGCGGTCAGTCCTGCCGGTCCGGCACCGATAATCGCCACCTTGCGCCCGGTCGGAGGAAGAGGTTCGCCCACAATCTGGCGATAGCGCTCATAGGGAACCTGTTCGGTGATATGGCGTTTGAGCCAGCGAATGGCGATGGCATCCCCTTCATGACGCGCAGCACAGGTGGACTCACACTTGCGGGTGCAGACCCGACCGCACACCTGAGAGAAGGGGTTGGTCTCATAGAGCAGCTTTAACCCCCGCTCATAGTCACCGTCACGCACCGCAGCAATATAGTCGGGGATCGCCATATGGGTGGGGCAGGTGGCGACACAGAGACCACAGGAGACGCAGCGATCCGCCTCCAGTTGCGCCTCTTCAACACTATAGCCCTGAACAATCTCGACGAATGAATCGATCCGCTCTTCTGGGGTCAGTTCACGCATCTCCTGCCGCTCACGGGCGGTGAGACGCTGATCTTCAGGACGGAAATAGCCCAGTTCGGCACTGTCCCACGGCTTTTTGTCGATCCCCGGGGTAAAACGGAAGGCGTCGGGATCATGCTCTATCCAGGTGTACTCATTGGACATGGAGAGAGAACCAGTCATACAGATATCGACACAGAGGGCACACCAGCAGCAGCGGCCGTAGTCGATTCGGGGGCGGAGTCCGGAATCCCCTTCGGTCGTTGGGCACTCTGTCGTTGGGACCATATCGATCGCCCCGTTCTGACAGATCGTCTCACAGGTACCACAGCCGATACACTTATCGATATCGTTTTTGTGGAAGCCTCGATAACGGGCGGCACCGGGACGATCATGCAGCGGATCGAGAATGGTGACCGGCTCGCGCAGAAGATATTTCCACGCAACAAAAGGGGAGAAGAGATCGCGTATCGCCATAATCCTAAAATCCGCAGTTGAGCATCGCGAAGGGTGCGTTTGTGGTGGTGCAGTGCAACGAAGGC
>JADFYS010000370.1 GCA_015232955.1 Gammaproteobacteria bacterium | reverse complement strand
ACGCAAATATTGTGGATTTCATTGCATAATTATGATGTTGATGGGTATTCGTAGCGGTCAACTGCGGATTTTAGGATCATTATCCGAAAATGGTTCGTAGCGACTGTTGTTGTCCATCGTACGGGCTTTTTGAGCAACAAATGTAGATTTTTACTCTGTAACCATAACCATGGGGAATGATAAAGAAGTGAAGAAAGCTGAATTAGTAGAAGCAGTAGCTGCGCAGGCAGATCTATCCAAAGCAGCGGCAGGACACGCCATTGATGCGGTGTTTGATGCCATCACCTCGGCACTGAAATCGGGGGATCAGGTCACTTTGGTGGGCTTCGGTTCATTTATGGTACGAGAGCGCGCCGCCCGTACCGGACGCAACCCGCGTACTGGTGAAGCTCTTGAGATTAAAGCGAGTAAATCACCATCATTTAAGGCTGGTAAATCCCTAAAGGATGCATTAAACTAACCGCCGTTATCGGAGAGGGTGCTTAGCTCAGCTGGGAGAGCATCGCCCTTACAAGGCGAGGGTCACAGGTTCGATCCCTGTAGCACCCACCACTTCCGACAACAAGATTACTGGAGCGGTAGTTCAGTTGGTTAGAATACCGGCCTGTCACGCCGGGGGTCGCGGGTTCGAGTCCCGTCCGCTCCGCCAACACCAAAAGCGTACCATTTATGTGGTGCGCTTTTTTTTTCATTTCACTAACCAGAGCCAAACCACATGCTCCAATTAATTAGAGATCGCGCCCAGGGTGTATTTGCCTGGATCATTGTCGGACTGATTATTATCCCCTTTGCCCTCTGGGGCTTGAATGAGTATGTCGGTGGTGGTGGCGCCCCCCCTGTAGCGACGGTGAATGGTGATGATATTAGTGCCAATGCCCTTGAAAATGGTTATTACCGCCAGCGGCAACAGCTGCAGCAGATGTTTGGGGACAAACTCCCGCCCAATCTTTTTAGTGAAGAGCGGCTAAAGGCGCAGGTGCTGGAGCAGTTGATCGATGATCAACTGGTGCAGCAGGAGAGTGAGGCGAAACGGATGCGGATCGGCAATGAACAGCTGTGGCGAATGATCAGCAGCTATGATGTGTTCCAAGAGGAGGGCCACTTCTCCCGTGCCGCCTATGAGCGCACCTTGAGTATGCAGGGGATGCAGCCGGGGATGTTTGAGGGGCAGCTCCGGCGGGATCTGCTGCTGCAGCAGTACCGCGACAGTATCCGCCAGAGCAGCTTTACCACCGCGTATGAAGTTGAGCAGCAGCTGTCGCTACAGAATCAGAGTCGGGATATGGGCTATGTGCGGATAGCGTTAAGCGGTTTCCAGGATCAGATGACCGTGAGTGATGAGGAGATCGCCGCTGAGTATGCAGCCCATCCCGACCGCTATCAGCGCCCGGAGCAGGTTTCGTTGCGGTATGTAGAGCTTAAGCTTGGGGATCTTGCCGCAGGGGTTGAGGTGAGTGAATCTGATCTCAAAAACCGCTATGAGGCACAGAAGATCAACTACCGTACCCCTGAAGAGCGACAGGCGAGCCATATCCTGATTGAAGTGGGCGAAGATGCCGATGAAGAGGCCGTGATAGCGGCAGAGGCGGCGATTGGTGCAGCGCAGAAGCGGATAGAAGAGGGCGAACCGTTTGCTGAAGTGGCAAAGTCGGTGTCACAAGATCCGGGATCTGCCCCAGCGGGGGGAGATCTCGGTTTTTTCGGACGAGGGGTGATGGACTCCGCCTTTGAGGACGCGGTTTTTGCACTGCAGCCGGGAGAGATGAGTGCGCCGGTGCGCAGTAGCTTCGGTTTTCATCTCATTCAACTGATCGCAGCACGAGGAGGCGAAACCAAGAGTTTTGATGAGGTGAAAGCGGCTCTGCGGAAAGAACTGCAGTCTGAGATTGCAGAGCGAGAGCTGGACGATCGCGCCGAAATTCTCGCCAACCTCACCTTCGAAAACCCCGATACCCTGCAACCTGCTGCCGAAGATCTCGGGCTGACCCTGAAGGAGACCCCGCTCTTTAGTCGTAGCGGTGGCGAAGGGGTGAGTGCAGATCCCAAGGTGATCGAGGCCGCCTTTAGTGAGGATCTACTCCATCGAGGCAATAATAGCGCCCTGCTCGAGCTTAGCCGTGGGCACTTTCTGGTGGCTAGGCTGCTCCAGCACCAACCGAGCGGTTTAAGAGCGCTGGAAGAGGTCGCGGATGAGGTGCGTCAGGCGGTTGTGGAGAGTAAAAGTCGCACTCTCGCCAGTGAGCTGGCAGATAGACTACTCACCGCAATTGAGGATGGGAAAGAGGCGTCAGAAGTGGCTGCTGCCCATGAACTTTCGTGGCAAGAGCAGCAGGGGGTTGGACGCAACGCCACCGGGCTAGATCGTGAACTGGTGAGTGAACTGTTTCGAATCTCCGCCCCGGACGAGGGGGGATCACAGCTGAAGAAGGTTCTGCTCAAAAATGGCGATGTCGCCATAATTGAACTGAGGGCGGTTCATTCCGGTAGTACCGGGAGCGAAGAGGAGAGAGCAGAGATGAGAAGAGCGTTGCAGCGAGGCAACGGCAGCGCCTCACTTAATGCAGTGTTGACCACCCAGCGCGAGCAGAGCAAGATCCGTCGTCGGGAGTAGAGGGTGAGTTACGATGAAGAAGAAGGGGTGGGGCTGCCACCCGCCTACCATCCTCTTTGTCAGCGCCTTGGGCTGACCAAGAGACTCCCTTTTACCCCCAACTGGACCGCGAGCGCCGACTTTATCGAGTTAATTGTGGCGCGCCTTCTCGAGCAGAAACCGGAACATATCCTCGAGTGTAGCAGTGGTCTCACCACCTTGATCATCGCCCGCTGCTGCCAGCTGAATGGGCGCGGTAATCT
>JADFYS010000036.1 GCA_015232955.1 Gammaproteobacteria bacterium | reverse complement strand
TTCGTTGCACTGCACCGCCACAAACGCACCCTTCACGGTGTCCAACTGCGGATTTTAGGTTCAAGGCAGTACGGTAGGTTGGGCTGTGGATGGAAGCCTACGCGCTGGTCGGTCATGGCGGTTCCTGAGTATTGTCGGGTTAGGGGGCAAACGGATTAAGCAGGGGGATACCGCACCGTTGAAAATCTTTGGTGTTGCGGGTCACCAGCGTTAATTGATAACTCAAGGCCGTTGCCGCAATCTGTTTATCAAGCGGGTTTTCCGGATGCGGTACCCGTAACCGACCCCACAACTGTGCCTCTTGATGGCCAAAATCCAGAATATGATGCTGATAGTCGTGCAAAAGTCCGTTTAACCACTGCTCTAATCGAACCGATTGCAACTGATCTCCACGATAGTGCAACAGAACAATACCGCGCCGTAGTTCACCGATGGTTATGACACTGACATAGCAGATTTCAGATGGTGAGAGTGTGGCAAAGAAATCGATTACACCATGATTGGCGCGTTGCTGCTTGCGCAGTTCACTGAGCACATTGGTATCGAGTAGATACATTAGCTCTCATCTGCAAAGGGATCAGTAGATATACCGGTGTCATCTATGCGTTCAAAGTCGCTATCCTCTCCAACGGCGGGTATCGCTTGCAGGGCTTCGATAAAAGTGCGCTTTTGCGGTTGTCGCAGCGCTTGTTCTAAAATGTGTCGATGCTCCGCTTCAGCACTAATGCCGTGCTGTGATGCGCGCTGCTTGAGTGCCTGAGCAATATGGTCATCAATATTGCGTACCAGTAGATTCGCCATGATCTCTCTCCTGATTAAAGCGTGCTATCAATGATAGCATTTTGTTTGTAACCGAGTAACTCATGCGTAACCGTTCAGACCCCCCTGCTTTTTTAACCCTCACCCCTACCCTCTCCCGCTGGGAGAGGGAGATCAGGTGATGGGGTCTGAACGGTTACACTTATGACTTGTTCTGTTGATGGAATTTTTCCTCTGCAGACTGTAGTGTCTGATGCATCTGGTTTATAAAGTTGTAGGCATTCTGTACTGAAAGAACAATACGGTTGGTTACAGTGGCATGCTCTGGGGTAGAGCGGTGGTGGTTACCAAATTCGATAATCACTTCACTGCTACTTGCATAGATATTAAATAAATCCCGATAGCAATACTCCAGGTCTGGGGAGATATGCATTTGAATTGTGGTTTTTTTCTCGTTCATGTTGCAATTGTTCCTACGATAAGATCAGTAATTTTACTTGGCTGGGGGTCAGTGCCATGCCGAATGATCCAGGTGAGAGGCCGTTTTGGCCGCTTGGACTTAACATTTTTGTTGCCGGCATACCTCCCATAAATGTCTTAACACTTCCGAACAGGTGGCGGGTAGGCCCCATTACCATGCCCGAGAGCGGATTCATCATAACGCCGGCATTATCACCGTTGCTCATGGGCACTATGGTCATCAAATTGTGGTTAGGCATACACATTGTCATCACTTTAAACTGGCTGGGAATTGCAGTGCAGCTGAGCGATATATTAGGATAGGGTATCGGCACCGGCACCGGCCCCGCAGGTGTCGGTATCGGAGTTAAACAGACATCCGGCATAGCAAATTTCAAGCTACACATCTGGGTAATTGCAAATGGCATCAGCGTTCACCCCATATGAATTCGTTCGGCATCGATCTTCATATCCCCTTTGGCGGTAATAACACTATTTTTGGAGCGTATGCAGAGGCTATTTTTAACTGATTGCATCAGGTTACCGATGTGGCTGGTCTCAATGGTGGTGACCCAGCGATAGAGTTGATCCACCTTTTGCGTCATTCTATCGCAAAGTAACGATACATCGGCAACCGACACCACTGCTTTTTGACCATTTAGCTGATAATTAACCGCTTTGGTGTCGATCTGATTGGCAGCCAACTGATAATGTCCGGTGATTTGGTTCATATTGGCAGCTGTCATCTGATGCTCACCACCACATAGCGAGTGGATACTATCACTGGCCAATAAGGAGAGGTTGCCCTGTTTCGCGCGAAATGTCATGCCCCCTTCCGCTTCAATTTCCAGCTCTACATTTTCGCGCTCGAGCACAGATAAAATATAGTGCTCCTGCCCCTTGATGACCACCATTACTTTATTGCCAACAGCCGGTTTAATCAGGCAACTGGCCGCTTTTTTTGCCATAACCAAACCACGACTACAGAGGACAGCATAGTGTCCACCTCCACCACCCTGTACCTCTCCAAATTCAAATCCTGCTGTTGTGATTGCAGCATTGACAGGCTGTTGAATACTGGTTGATTCTGTCACACTCATCTGCTTTACCTCATGTTAAAATTTTTCCGCTTTAGCCCGACTTTCATCCGTTGCCAAAGCGATGCTGCGATTTGATCCCGACCATTTGGTTTTCTTCTCATAAATTTGATGCAGATTAGTTCGCATCAAAGAACAGTTGCTTAGGTTGGCCTCCATTAACTCGGCATGAGAGAGATCAGCATAGGTCAGGTCGCACTCTGCAAAATTAGCACCACGCGCCTTCGCCTTAATCAGCTGAGCCTGAACCAGTTTACTCGCCTCGAAATCGGCTTTTTCGATATCTGCACCATTAAACAGTGCCTGCTCCAAAGAGGCTTCGATAAAGCGAGCTCCAGCCAGTTTTGCATCAATGAACATCGTTTTATCTGCGATGGTCCGTGAAAAATTGGCTCCGGTCAGATCCGCCGCCATAAAACCACACTGCGTGATGTCTCGCCCATAAAAACTGCTTCGTGGTAGCCGGCTCTCTCGGAATTGACAACTCTTCAACGCCACCTGACTAAAGTCGTAATCACTAAAATCAGCCGCCTGAAACAGCACCAATTCCAGTACTGCCTCACTAAAATTTATCCCCTTTAACTGTGGTTCAATAAAATTACTCCGAAAATGGACAGAGGCAGCAAAATTACTCAATGAAAGATCGGAGTTAATAAAACTGCTCTGGCTAAAACAGGCTTTTTGCCAACTGCTCTGCTGAAGATTACCCTCTACTATATTGATATTCTCACATCGGGCATCGGTAAAAATCGCCTGTTTCAAGTTGGGGTTCACAAAATTGGTATTCATGCAGGAGCTCTCACCAATATTTGCCCCTACCAGAGAACAGTGAACAAAATTGGCTCCATTCAATATAGTTTTTAAGAGGTTAGCTCCATCAAACTTGGAGTTAATAAAGTTACATTCGGTCAGGTTAGCCCCGCTTAAATCAGTACCACTAAAATTAACCTGACTAAATGATCCTCCGGCTAGATCTATTCCTGCAAACTGACTATTGGTGAGATCTTCGTCATAGATAATCGGCACATCTGTAGTGTGGCCTTTCACCCGCTGCTGTAGTTCATCTCTGGTCATAGAGGTCGCCAATCCTTGAGGATTGTCATCGACAAATCGGCACCAAAGAAACGGGTTTCTCCAAGTGTAGCTCCGATGAAATTGGCGCCATAGAGCGTTGCATCCTTAAAGTTACAACCACGCAGGTCAGCGCGCATCAGGCTACTCTCCATCATATTGGTTGAACCAAAATCGGCATACTGTAAATTAGCAGACATCAGGTTGCTACGCACAAAGCGAGCACCCGATGCACTCACCTGCTCCATTCGGGCATTCCCAAAATCACACTCGTTAAACATACCATCATTAAGTCTGGCATTTTGCAGATTAGCATCACGAAAGCAGGAGCGAGAGAAATCGGCACCGGTAAAGGTCACCCCTTGCAGTTCAGCACCCGCAACAAAACGGCAGTTTACCGCACGCGAATTACTAAAATCAGCATTCGCAGCGTGAGGCTCTACAAAATTAACCCCGGAGATATCAGACCTGATAAATTTGGCGGCCTGCAGATTCGGTTTAACAAAATTGGAACGCGTCAAGTCAGTGTCGATAAAACGGCATCCGGTTAAATTTAGTTCAATAAAATTATGCCCAGTGAAACGGCAACGCTCAAACAGGCAGTCACGCCACTCCGACTCCAGCAAAATATCCATCCGATCGCCAAAATCGCACTCCACAAAAGTCGAGTTAACGATCACGCTGCGTCCAAAGGTCGCTTCACTGAAATCGACATGGCTAAAGTGGCACCCCTCTATTTGTGCTGCCCCCAGATTGGCGCCAATTAAATTGGTATGGTTGAAGGTCGTTGCGGTGAGCGCTGCTTTGGCAAGGATAGCGTTGTGCAAATTGGCTCTGTCCAACGAAACCTGATGTAATATGGCATACTCCAGATAGGCGGTAGAGAGGTCAACACCACTCAAATTAAGACCAGATAGATCACAGAACGCAAGATCGACACCAGTGCATGACTCCCCTTGTTCTACTCTCTTTTGAAGTAACGCTACCAGCTTCGGCTCCTCCCCTTGATGAGGGGATCGCGACTCACCGACAAAGTGTGCACCTTCACGATAACCATCGATAATTTGTGCCTTGGTCTGCCGTAACTGCTCCGTTAGCTCATCGATGTCGGGTAGCTGCTGCAACATCTGCTGACGCTGTTTCGGTTCTATTCGCTTAAGCTCCTGCTTGACTCTAGCCAACTCATCGCGAATCTGCTGATCGGCTTGGGTTAGATCGGGACGAACCAACAGGGGGGGTTGGCTCAATTTTATCTGCCCGATAACGGCATCCAGTTTGGCAACAGCCATAGCGGCCTCAGCCCTTTTATCCAACTGTTGCAGGAGATCTCTTCGCTGTTGCTCCAGCTGCTGCAGAGCCTTTTCAACCTCCTGTTGTTTAAGCTGATCCATATAGGCTTCCAGCTCATCAAAAACGGCGAAGTCAAGGCGGGTGAAATCGAGATCATCCAGTTGGGGACTCTCTTTGGTCAGACCTGGCAACATCTTCTCCATCAGCTGTTTCAGTTTTAGCTCAATATCACCAGGAGGCTGCGGATCAGAAGGAGGCTTTCCCATATTTTCCAGCTGTTGACGCTGCGATTCAGTGAGGTGGCTCATATCCGTTTTGGCTAAAATCTCCTGCTTTTGTCTCTCAAGCGATTCCATTGCCTCCCCTTTTTTTATCTCGGAGAAGTTATCCATCGCTGCAGCCATCGGAGATTTAGCCGCCATGTCAACACCTGCAAACTCAGCTAGATTAAACCGAAATCCTTCAGGCAACATCGGCGCCATGTAGAGCATATATTTATACGACTCATCGGGATCGCTTCGCAGTGTCATCTGTTTGGCATAAAACTCCAGGTCACGGCTCGAATCGGTCAAATTTTCATGGGCGCAGAGCAGATGCGTAATATCCTGTCCCTCGGGGTCAGCCACCTCCATCGTCCCCCGATAGAACATCAGACAGAGATCATCATTGGGAAAAAACCAGAGGGTATCGAGTGTTAACGGGATCTCTTTAACCACCTCCTCTTCAGCGCACTGCTGCGTAACAAACGCCCGTCCCCGAATCGCGGGCAAGTTCCCCTGTAAGCGTGGATGATCGGCATTCATACCGGTAATGGAGAAGGGTTCATCACCAATAAGCGGGTGGTTAAACCACTGATCATCAGGCGCAACATTGAAGTAGCGCCAATCAACATCATCAGCATAGTCGGGTAAGCTATTTTTGAGGTACTCTTCATCGTAGGTTCCCAACCGCCTGGTACGCAACGGAAGCTCCGGTGGATTGGGGTAGCTATAGGCGGGGTGTGGGCGTTGACTGCTGGAGGTGATCGTCTGCCCGAGATACTCTACATTGGGTAGCGGTATCCGCGCATCCCCTTCCGGGGTAGTGACCTTTTCTACTCCTTTACCCAGTGGATTATGTTTGAATTTTTCGCCACCAAAAGCGTGGATATGTGAGAGTGGCATCCGCTCAAATGGCTCCGGTTTGGAAGCCATACCCAAGCTATTCCAGTAACGATCGCCGCTAATTAGAAGCCGTTTATTGACATTGAGCATCTGCAGCTCGACCACCATCGCTTCACGATCCATACCCGAAGGCTTAACCGCCTCTCCCACCACAATCATCTCTGGCATATCCTTGGGGCGGCACTCATCAAAAACTGTCGAACCATACTGGCTCATCAGCGGCCAAATCTCGGTTTCCATTACCGCTTGACTGGGTTTGCTACACTTAAAGCCCCAGCCCAGAGAAACCGTAAAGATATTCTTTTTCATATAGCGAAAAGTTGAATATAGTGTAACGGCGTGCAGTGTTTTAATGATTTGCATTAACTGCTTTACGAAAACAGGGCCAAGATATTCTGCTGCATAATCAGGGTATTCATGGTGATATTTATTTCGGTCTTGCCAATCTTATTCTCTTTTGCTATTTGCAAAACATTTTTTGTAAGCTCTATCTGGGCCTTGTTTTTTATATCAGCAGCCCTCTGCTCTGATCTCGCCTTAAGAGCCCCCGGAATATTACATTCGAACTCATCGTTGGTTTTCTTAAGCACCAGCCCTGGGAGTGATAGATCAATCTCTGCATTAATGGCGGGCCAGCCAAGCTTTATATCTAGCGATGCTGTGCCATAAAGTTCGAGTGATGTAGATGCTGCAAATTTACCAATAAAAGTCGATGAAACCCCAACATTTACCTCAAAAGAGAGATCAACATCGAGGTTCACTGTAACCTTCTTCTCAGGGATACCGAGTATCTCTGTGGTGTTATGAGAGATATGTCCACCTACATCAAAGCCAGAGGTGAAACTAATCCAATCCCCATTTTGATTCCATGTGGTCTCTTCGTACCACATTCCTTGCTTGCGGTTAAAATTGAACTCTGCATCCAGTACCTGCTCGTTTTCCGGGCTATCGGCCCACCTCTTCTCATAAAATCGGGTTGGGGTCTCTTTGGTCCAGAGTACCTTATGGCCATCTGAACTAAAGACGGTCTCTATTTGCACCCCCCCTTTATTGATCGTTATCTCATTCACGGAATCGTTGATTTCGATATTATTGCATTGATAAGAGAACTCATAAGAGGGGACATTGATATTTTTGGTAACACATAAACTATTGGTTGTGGCATCGACATTATTTAGCACATCGTCTGCTTGAAATTTATTCGTTAAGTTTTCACCCGACAGAACAGATTTAAATCCGGTATATTTAGGGCCGCCACCTTCCAATATGTCCATAGCATAGGTATTATTCATCGTAACCCCTTTTTGAGCTAGAAAGTTCTCTTCGTAGGAGTTACCCAGATTGTAGTTCCAGTAGCCACCAAAATCGTATATATTTCCTTTTTGACCAGAAATGGTGTCGTGTCTGGCAAGAGATACACGCGCATCCTTAATCACATCAGACCAAGTCTTCGAGCTGGTCTCATGATCATATATTCGGGCGCCACCTGGCGCATAATTGGGGGTAGCGGCATAGAGGTCGTCCATCAGATCTGACTTAAGCGCACTATAATCTTTCGTGTTTGTATAGCCAGAGGATGCCGTAGTGTTATCGGCATAAGTCACTGTTAACCCGGCACCCACCATATAGCGGTACTCTGACCCTTGATGCCACTGGTAGAGAGGACCCTGCATTCGTTGAAAGCAGTATTCACCGCTTAACTCATACATTGCAGACGAGCTATCGTTTGCATTAAATGCACTGTCTGCTGTCCCCGTAGAGACATTATCGTTGTCCATTTTAATGAATCCGAAAATAGCTGATTCATCAAAGGTCTCGGTATTAGACTCAGCGGCTACGGTAACATCACTCAAAGAGCCTGTTGTTACGGTAGTCTGCTGCCCCCGCTCTATGACCTTTCGTTCACTACCGGCAGTATGTACGGTCCAACCATCACCGGCAGCATTGGGTGATCCGAGATGCATATAGGTTTTGTCATCGCCGGTTTTTAGCTTCACCCGGTTGGTCCCGTCCTGATCTTCCAGCTCAATCATATTGCCACTTGCCGTTTTGATGCGGCTATTGGTCTGACTCGCCTGATCCACCACGCTGGTCTGCAGATGGTTGGGGACAGCGCCACTGATGATAGGCCGGTCGGGATCGCCCTCAATAAAGGTGAGTAACACTTCGGTACCTTTATGGAGTGGAAAGTGCATTCCGTGTCCCTCTCCCACATAGGGTTGGGCCATCCGAACCCAGTGGGAGGCTTTTCCCTCTCCTCGCAGGACGCGATCAAACGGCAGGGTGACCCGATAGCGCCCTACCTCGTCCAGCTCTGCATACTCACCATCCCCTTCGGCATCGATATTGGCATTTAAAGTTCCATAGATGCGCTGTTTTTGGACAATTCGTTCCGGTCGAAACCGAATATCGCTCTCAATCACCGTAAAACTGTTGCGATAGAGTGGCTTATCGACATCGGTTTCAGCATCCCAGTGGGTTAGAAAGCCCGGGGCAAAACCTTGATGTTCAATCTTAATCATCAGGTAGTCACGGTTATAGCTCTGACGAAAATGTTCACTCATACTAAACAGGTAGCCCGGCTGCATCCGATTGACCAACCCCTCACCGTGATACTGCTTTTTTCGACACAACAACTCTTCTGCACGAATTTGGGCGATCTGTTTCGCCTCATCCGGCGACTCCAGATTGTCGCCATAGATAAATACCTCACCCCAGGCGTTGAGATCCACCGTAGCTTCGCCACTAATATCGACCAACGGGCTTTCGTCGTTATAATCCTTCACCACCACTTTAGCTGGAACCGGCTGCTGACAACAGAGGAAGGAGGTCACGGTGTCACTCGCACTCTCTACATTAATGCCACCCGCCTGACGAAATTTGACCTTGCTCGGTTTCATGGCAATGTTTTGAGAACTACTACCGTTATCGGTAAAGATGATTGTGTCGCTATCACCACTTTGGTCAAAAAAGTAGCTTATACCATCCCGTTCGATAATACGGTGAATAAAGTCAAGAAAGGTTTCACTGTACTGCACCCGAAATGGCCAGGTACGGTAGCTGTCACTCAACCGACATTCAAAATCTCTGCCTGCAATTAGCCCCGTCTCCTCCAGTACTTGGGTGATCGTCTCTTCTATATTTTGCTCCAGATAGACTTCATTGGTCCGAAAGAGACCTAGGCGCCAGATATGCGGTACCAGTTTGGCCTGATAGAGGGCAAAATCGCCACTCTGTTGTAACTGTTGAAAGTTGGCCAGGATGCCATGCACAACCTGCTTTGACTCTCCTATGGCAAAGGTAAAACGGCACTCTCGCAGTTGTTCCAGATCGATCTCTACATTGGTTGATTTTAGCTGTAGGGTATATTCATAAGGGCGACAGAGCTGTTCCCGCCCAGCAAAGCTGACCACGGTGAAGCTATCCTCTGCTAGCCCCTCTGCGGTAAATATGTACTCTACTGTTGTTGCCATATACTTTACTATCCTCTAATTAGCCCTGAGACCAATGCTATTAGGTTATATACCCAAGATACCTGGAAACGCTGGTTCCAGAAAGCCGATAAGCGCGACTCTTCCCGGCTCTGGCTCCTGCTTCGCACTACCTCCTGCATCCTTGCAGTCGTGCGTTATGAACCCTTTGAATAGAATGACTATTCATGCGGCTTCATGCCTTGAATAGCCGCTCTTCTCGACTCCCTGAAACCCAGTGTTTCCAAGTATCTTGGGTATAGCTTAAACTAAGCGGAATACTGTCTTGACTTAGGGGGCCACTTTAGATTGGCTGGAGGTGGGTTATTTATGGTTTCCACGAGTTTGATCTCATTGACAGTCGCACGATTCTGGGTATCTAATATCGCCCCCATGAATCTGCAGGCCACCCTCTCACAGCGCTCCCACCTTTTTGTCTTCGTTCTGTTGACCTCCCTGGTGCTGGGGCAGCTCTTTCTCATCCTGCACCAGATAGAGCATGTCGTTGCCGCGGATGACCACTCCTGCCTGATCTGTGAGCTGGCCAGCCACCAGGCTGATGCCCTGATCGCTACCTTCCCCGCCTTGATTCCCACTACCATCTACGGGACCAGGATTGAGTATCGCTACTCCTTCAGCAACATCCACACCTCTCACTACCTGTCGCGTGCCCCACCCTCTCCTCTCCCCATCTAGACTTTCGCGTTATTAACAAAACGATTTGTAGGTCACCCCGGTTGTTCTAACCGTGGTGGCTGGATGGTACCCTTTGGAGAAAATAAATGCGTAAAAAAACGGTAGCCTTAAAGGCGGCGTCGGTGATGGTGCTTGCGTTCTATGCGGCAACAGCGGCACATGCAGACGATCATGAAGATCACTCCCGCTATCACGATGCCCATGAACATGGTGTGGCACAGCTAAATATCGCCCAAGAGGGCAACACACTGCATCTGGAGCTGGAGACCCCGGCCATGAATGTGGTCGGTTTTGAGCATATGCCCAGCAATGAGCAGCAGATTGCTGCGGTCAATTCCGCGGTTATGCAGTTAAAGCTGGGGGATCAGCTATTTCTCTTCCCTGCTGCGGCAAGGTGTCTACTGCTACAGGCCGAAGTGAGCAGTGGCTTGCTTGAACATGCGGTTGAACATAAAGATGAGCACGAAGATAAACACGGGCACGAAGATGAGCATGAGGGGGAAGAGGCGTCAGAGAAGCATGCCGACTTTGATGTTAGCTATCAGTTCCGCTGTGAGCAGCCTGAGCAACTCAATACGCTGACGGCGGCGTGGTTCACTCACTTTCCGGCAACCGAAGAGTTGGCGGTACAGATGATCACCGATAGAGGCCAGAAAAGCTTTCATCTAACACCATCCAGTTCATCGCACGACTTTTAACCATAATTCAGCTCAGGTCCCGGCGTTGTGACCGGGGCCTGAACTGAAGGGTTCAGGAACCATTTATCAATGAACGATTGTGAAACGGTAATCGATATCCAGGATATGGAGTTTCGTTGGCAAACCAGCGGCCCGTTGACCCTCGCTATTCACCGGTTTCAGGTGAGCGGTGGTGAGAGACTCTTTATCAAGGGGGCGAGCGGTAGCGGCAAGAGCACCCTGCTCAATCTTCTCGGCGGGGTGATGACCCCGCAGCGGGGGGAGATCCGGGTGTTGGGGCAGACCATCAACAGGCTGCGAGGGGCAGAGCGCGACCGGTTTCGGGCGGATCATGTCGGCTTTATCTTTCAGATGTTTAACCTTATCCCCTACCTCTCGGTGATGGAGAATGTGCTCCTGCCGCTCCATTTCTCCAGAAATCGCTATCTTCGGGTCACCCAGCGTGGAACCCCGGTGCAAGAGGCGGCGCGTCTGCTCAGCCATCTTGATCTCGACGGAGAGGAGATCCAGCAGCGGGAGGTGACCGCGCTAAGTGTCGGCCAGCAGCAGCGGGTAGCGGCGGCACGCGCCCTGATTGGATCCCCGGAGATCGTTATCGCCGATGAGCCGACCTCATCACTGGACAGCGATCGTCGGGAGGCATTTATCAAACTATTGATCCATGAGTGTGAGTTGGCCGGCACTACGCTGCTGTTTGTCAGTCATGACTCATCGCTGGAGAGTGCCTTTGATCGCAGTGTTGCCCTGGGTCAGATCAACGGCGCGGTACCAACCTCTACTACCGGCATGAAAGGAGTCTAAGATGTCGATGTTCAAACTTGCACTCAAAAGCCTTCTTAACCGCCGCCTTACCATTGGCCTGACCCTGCTCTCTATCGCCCTTAGTGTGGCGTTACTGCTGGGGGTTGAGCGGCTGCGCACGGAGTCGCGCGCAAGCTTTGCCAATACCATCTCGGGAACCGATCTCGTGGTAGGCGCCCGTAGCGGCTCGATTCAACTGCTACTCTACTCGATTTTTCGCATCGGTAATGCGACCAATAACATCTCGTGGGAGAGCTACCAGGAGATCGCCAACCATCCCATGGTCGCCTGGACCATCCCCATCTCTCTGGGAGACTCCCATCGGGGTTTTCGGGTGATGGGGACCACAGAGGACTATTTTAAACATTACCACTATGGTCGAAACCATCCGCTGCAATTTAGCGCAGGGGGGCCATTTACCGAGGTCTATGATGCGGTTCTGGGGGCCGATGTAGCGGCAAATCTCGGTTATGTACTGAAAGAGGAGATCACCGTCGCTCACGGTGCAGGCAAGATAAATCTCTTTGAGCACGATGACAAGCCGTTCACGGTGGTGGGCATTCTCGCCAAAACCGGCACCCCGCTTGATCGTACCGTCCACATCTCTCTCGCTGGTATTGAGGCGATTCATGTCGATTGGCAGTCGGGTAGCCGACCTATGGCGGGGATGCAGATTAGCGCCGCTCAAGCCGAGCAACTTGACCTGA
>JADFYS010000369.1 GCA_015232955.1 Gammaproteobacteria bacterium | reverse complement strand
AGAGAGCGAACCTGAGAACAGTAAGAGCAATCACCGTATGAGTTGGCGCCTCTTGGTCTCTAGCCGCTACGGCTGTTCACTCGAACCCCGAGAGCAGAAAAACGGGGTTCGTGGCTGGACCAAGGGGCGGGTAGTCGCTCTGGAACGCCTGGCCACCTCATCCGAGAGCTTCCCCTATCTCACCTCTCAGGATCGCCGGATCTGCCAGACAATTCAGAGTGAAACCAGTTATCAATACTTCGGTAGATACCCGAAAACAGAATACTCGCTTCATGGGCTAACCTCGCTCCGCAGTGCTATCGGCCACCCGCTTCTTGTCTGGATGGACGATCCGAATCAGAGTGTAAGAGTAGTAGAGGAGGAGCCGATCATCGAGATTGAAAAAAACGCAGAGGGGCTGAAGGTAGCGATCACCCCCTTTCCTGAACATGAGGCCATTTTTCTGCGACGGGGGGATACCCTTCACATCTTTAACTGTAATCCTCAGCACCTGCGCATCGCCAAAGTGTTGGGTGAGTCCGGGCTCACCCTCCCCCTCGAGGCGGAAGAGGAGCTAAAGCAGAGTATTAGCACCATCGCCCCTCTGGTAGCGATCCACTCTGATCTTGGCGAAATCCACTCCCATGGCGCGACAGAGGTGAGCGCCTGTGCCACCCCCCTCTTCCGCATTGAGCCTTTTGGGGATGGACTCGATTTCTCTCTTTTTGTCCGCCCCTTTGGCGATAACGGCCCTCTCTTCCGACCAGCAGAGGGGCGCAGCGAAATCTCCACCGAAATGGGTGGAGAGTGGTTCCACTGCTGTCGTGATCTCCAACAAGAGCTGGCCCTGGCGCAAGAGGTTCTCAACCACTGTCCTGTTCTGGAAGATGAGAGCGACTGGCAGTGGTCGCTGGATACCAGTGAAGAGGCGCTGCAGACCCTGCAGCAGCTGGAGGAGCAACACGAGGCGGTGAAGATAGAGTGGCCTGAGGGAAAGCGACTGAAACTAAGGGATCCTCTCCGTCCAAAACAGATCCAGCTTAGGATCCACAAACAGAACGAATGGTTCAAGTTGGACGGCACCATCGCCGTGAGCGAAGATCAGGTACTCTCACTCAAGGAGTTCCTCTCCCTAATCGATAACACTCCAGGGAAGTTTATCCCGCTGGGCGAGAGTGAGTTTCTCTCTATCTCTAGCCAGCTACGCAAACAGCTGGAGCTGATCCGCTCTGTGAGTCAGGACGGCAAGATTCACCGTCTCGCCACCCCCATTATCGACGAAGCGACCCAAGAGATGGAGTTCAAGGCGGGCAAGGCGTGGCGCGATCAGATCGGTCGCCTCACTAGCGCCAGCAACCTAGATCCCGAACTCCCGTCGACGCTAGAGGCGGAGCTTCGTGACTATCAACTGGAGGGGTTCCGTTGGCTCTATCGACTTGCGCACTGGGGTGCCGGCGCCTGTCTCGCCGACGATATGGGGTTGGGAAAGACGGTGCAGGCACTGGCCCTAATCTTGTCAAGGGCGGCAGACGGTCCCACCCTAATCCTCGCCCCCACCTCTGTCTGCTTTAACTGGCTCAAAGAGTGTTCCCGCTTTGCCCCCAGCCTCAACGCCTACCGTTTTGGCGACGGTGATCGCAAAGCGCTACTCGCAACCATCGGCCCTCGTGACCTCGTCGTCTGCAGCTACGGTCTGCTCCAGAGTGAGGCAAAGCTTCTTGCTGAAGTGGAGTGGCATACGCTCATTGCCGATGAGGCGCAAGCGCTCAAAAACAGCTTCACCAAACGGTCACAGGCGGCGAAACAGCTCTCCGCCCACTTTCGGGTCATCACCACCGGTACCCCGATCGAGAACCGCCTTGGCGAGTTATGGAATCTCTTCAGCCTGATCAACCCCGGTCTGCTCGGCAGCCAGAAACAGTTTAACCAGCGCTTTGCCCTGCCGATCGAACAGAACAACGACAACGCTGCCCGACAGCGGTTACGGCGCCTGATTCGCCCATTTATCCTGCGTCGCCTGAAGAGTGATGTTCTCAGCGAACTGCCACCCCGTACCGAGATTGTCCATCAGATCACCCTCAGTGACGAAGAGCAGATCTTCTATGAAGCGCTGCGGAGGCAGGCGATGGATCGGCTAGAGGAGAGTAGTGACAACCCGCTCGAGCAGCGCTTCAAGATCCTGGCAGAGATCACCCGCCTCCGCCGCGCCTGCTGTCACCCCCGGCTCGTTCTCCCCGGCTCCCAGCTGGAAGGTTCCAAACTACGCGCCTTTATCGAGATCCTCGAAGAGCTGCGCAGCAACCGCCACCGGGCACTGGTCTTTAGTCAATTTGTCGATCACCTCTCCATCCTCCGCAACTATCTGGATAAAGAGAAAATCAGCTATCAGTATCTCGACGGCTCTACCCCGATAAAAGCGAGACAGAGGGCGGTAGAGGCGTTTCAGGGGGGAGAGGGGGAGCTGTTTCTGATCAGCCTCCGCGCCGGCGGCTCCGGGCTTAACCTCACCGCTGCCGACTATGTGATTCACATGGATCCGTGGTGGAATCCGGCGGTGGAAGATCAGGCGACCGACCGCGCCCACCGTATCGGGCAGCAGCGACCGGTCACCGTCTATCGCCTGGTCACCGAACAGACCATCGAAGAGAAGATCCTTCGTCTTCACAGCCAGAAACGGACGCTGGCAGAAGATCTCCTCGCATCTGGAGAACAGAGCGGCAAGATGTCTGAGCAGGATCTGCTAAACCTCATTCAGGAGGAGGTCAAAAGTGCCAACTCAGAGTGAGTATTCAGGGCTCATGGATATATCAGCAGTTGATAAGATTTGCAGCTTATGTATACGCTTAATAGAGCTCATTTGCAGCCGTCCAGTGAGCTTG
>JADFYS010000368.1 GCA_015232955.1 Gammaproteobacteria bacterium | reverse complement strand
GGGATGGGCATAAAGGTCGTTGCGCCGCAAGAAAATTAAACAATGTAGGGTGGATAAGCGAAGCGCATCCACCAAATTCCGGGCCGGTGGATGCGCTTCGCTTATCCACTACGGGAGTTACCTACTGTTTCACGGTAAGAAACCAGTTGGCAGTTGGCTGGGTACAGGAGTATCACCCCCTTCACAGTCTCCATCTGCATTCCACGGCGTAGGGTGGATAAGCGAAGCGCATCCACCATCCCACTGCTTGGTGGATGCGCTTTCGCTTATCCACCCTACGGAGTTACCTACTGTTTCACGGCAAGAAACCAGTTGGCAGTTGGCTGAGTACAGGAGTATCCATCTTAATGTTCATTCCGCAAACCAACTCCTGTACCTTCTACCTTCTAATTCAGCTCAGACGATTCCAGGCATCGAGTGCGGCGATTTTGTACGCCTCTGCCAGGGTCGGGTAGTTAAAGACATTATTGAGAAAATAGTCGAGGCCACCATTTAACACCAGCGCCGCCTGGCCGATGTGAACCAGTTCGGTCGCCCCTTCACCGATGATGTGTACTCCGAGTAGCTCTCTCTTCTCAAGGCCAAAGATCAGCTTTAGAACACCGTGTTCCAGCCCCATAATCTGCCCGCGGGCGGTCTCGCGAAGCCGTGCTACCCCCACCTCATAGGGGATACTCTTTTTGGTCAACTCCTGCTCGGTCGCCCCGACCATACTCATCTCCGGCACGGCGTAGATACCAAAGGGGAAGTTCCGTAGCGGATTACGATTCTCCTGCCCAAAGGCGTGACAGGCGGCCTGGCGCCCCTGCTCCATTGAGGTGGAGGCGAGACTGGGGAAGCCGATAATATCTCCGGCTGCATAGATATGGGGCTGGTTAGACTGATAGTAGTCATTGACCTCAATCAGGTGTCTGGGGGTCTCTTCAACCCCCGCCGCTGCGAGATTGAGGGTTTTGGTACTACCGGAGCGACCGGCAGCGACGAGGACAATATCGGAGCGAACCTGTTTTCCGCTCTGAAGAGAGGTGAGGATGGAGCCATCACTCTCCTCGGTCATCGTCGCCACATTCTCACCCAGACGCACTACCATCCCCTGCTCGCGGAACTGATGCACCAGCTCATCGGTCAGCTCCCGATCCATAAAACCGAGGAGCGTGTCCCGACCATCAATCAGATTGACCTCAACATCGAGGGCGCTAAAGATAGAGGCGTACTCTACCCCAATCACCCCGGCACCGATCACTGTCAGCGAACGCGGGAGCTCCGTCAGTTCGAGAATGGCGTCACTATCGATCACCTTGCCGCTGGCAAACGGGTAGCTCTCAGGTCGAGAGGGATGGGTTCCGGTGGCAATCAAAAAGAAGTCGGCATGGAGTTCAGTCACCTTGCCCTTATCGTCGGTGACCCGAATCTGGTGTTCATCGACAAAACTCGCGGCGCCGTTATAGACCGTCACCCCGTTGCGACCGAGCTGGCTTAGAATCACCTCCACCTCACGCTGAATCGTGGTGTTCAGTCGCTGCTTGAGATCGGCAATGGTGAGATCCTCTTTCAGGCGGTAGCCCTCGCCATAGAGGCCGCGCTGGTTATAGCCACTGAGATAGAGCACCGCCTCACGCAGAGTCTTGCTCGGAACCGTTCCGGTATGGAGACAGACCCCGCCCACCGCAGCACGACGATCGACTACTGCTACTCTCTTTCCCAGCTTCGCCGCCTGAATCGCCGCCTTCTGTCCAGCCGGCCCGGAACCGATCACGATAAAATCAAAGTTATGCATTTTTCTTCTCCCAGTTTCTTGAATATTAATTACGCTTGTTTCTATTCTACCCGTATCACCTCTACACGGCGATTTTTGGCACGATTTCCCGGGCTACTGTTATCCAGCAGTGGCAACCGTTCACCAAAACCGATGATTCGCAGCCTGGATTGATCAATCGCAGCGTGTTCGAGCAGATAGTTTCGCACCGATTTCGCCCGACGCAGACTGAGATCCATATTATAGCTATCCTCACCCAAGGCATCGGTGTGGCCGGCAATAACCAGCCTCTTCTGTTGCAGCCGTTCATCGCCAAGGGCACTTCCCAGCTCCTGCAGTAGCGGCACCGATTCAGGGCTGAGATCAGCGGAGTTAAACTGAAACTGAATCATCAAATTGGCCCGTCCCAGTTCGGCTGCCGACTCGTAGTGAATCGTGCTCTGTTCTCCCCAGCCATCTTCGGTCATCGCCTCCACCTCCTGCTTGCGACGAAGGGCGCGCGGCCCCTCCTCTCCAAAGAGGGTGCGAGGCTGTCCCAAATTCAGAGATGTCTCTGAAGAAGGGGAAGCGGTCAGCGCCTCGATAATCTCTTCTGCACTCTGCGCGAAGGCGGGGGGAGCCGCGGAGAGAGTCGTACTCCAACAGAACCCAACAACCAGACCTATCCACCCGTAGCTCACTGTTCACCTCTCATCGTACCAACCGTAACCCCAGCCCGTTCAGACGCTGATCCGCACCTGCCTTGCCGCGATAGGCGGCACGGGCACGACTGGCCCCCAGATTCCACGCCCCACCCTTATAGACGCGATCACCTTCAGCCCCCGCCTGACAGCGAGACTCATCGCCCCCCTTTTCTGCGCTATATCGGGAACAGGTCCACTCCCAGACATTACCGCTCATATCGTAGAGGCCAAGGCCGTTCGCCTGCCGCCTCCCCACCTCGTGGGTGAGATCGCCGCTATTGCCACTATACCAAGCAGTGGCGCCCAGCGCCTCTCCACCGCAAAATTTCTCCTCCCTCCCCCCGCTGCGACAGGCGTATTCCCACTCCACTTCGGTTGGCAGACGAAAGGCAAGGCCGGTCATTCGGTTGAGACGAGCCACAAA
>JADFYS010000367.1 GCA_015232955.1 Gammaproteobacteria bacterium | reverse complement strand
CGAAGGTAGGGCGACGCAGGAAGCCAAAGCCGAGGCACAACGACGCGTAATAGTGGTTCTATTGCAAGGAGTTGTAACGCCGCAATGCGCCGCCACAAATGCGGCATTCGCGGTGTAGCGGAGTTCACCCAAGAGGTGAAGCTGATATATTGTGAATTTCATCGCATAATCATTAGGTTGATGGAAATGTGTAGCGGTCAACTGCGGATTTTAGGATAATGTCCACTTCGTTCTCCAGATAAGGAATCATCCTCTTATGTCTACAGTCCTGATTATCGGAGCCGGCGGTGTCGGTCGGGTCACCACCTATAAGTGCGTCCAGAACAGCGACCACTTCAGCCGCATCGTTCTTGCCAGCCGCACCCTTGCCCGCTGTGAGGCGATCGCCGCCGATCTGCCGCCGGGGGCGATAGAGGTCGCCCAGGTGGATGCCGATAATCCGGCAGAGACTGCAGCGCTAATCCGCAAGGTGGGTGCCGATATCGTCATCAATGTTGCCCTCCCCTATCAGGATCTGGCGATTATGGACGCCTGTATCGAGACCGGCGCCGCCTATATCGACACCGCCAACTATGAGCACCCCGACACCGCCCATTTTGAGTATAAAGAGCAGTGGGCGCGGCAGCAGCAGTTTGCCGACAGTGGCAATATCGCCCTCCTTGGCTGCGGCTTTGATCCCGGAGTGACCAATGTCTTCTGCGCCTATGCCCTCAAGCACTATTTCGATACGATTGAGACCATCGACATCCTCGACTGCAACGCCGGAGACCACGGCTACCCCTTCGCCACCAACTTCAACCCTGAGATCAATCTGCGCGAAGTGAGCGCTAACGGACGCTATTGGGAAGAGGGGGAGTGGATTGAGACCGAGCCGATGGCAATCAAGATGGTGTGGGACTACCCGGAGGTGGGTCCCAAGGATAGCTATCTCCTCTACCACGAGGAGATGGAGTCACTGGTAGAGAATATCCCCGGTCTAAAGCGGATCCGCTTCTTTATGACCTTTGGCGAGAGCTATCTCACCCATATGCGCTGCCTCGAAAATGTCGGTATGCTCCGTATCGATGAGGTCGAGGTCAACGGGGTGAAGGTGGTTCCGCTGCAGCTACTCAAGGCGCTCCTTCCCGATCCCGCCAGCCTCGGCCCCCGCACTCACGGCAAGACCAATATCGGCATCGTCGCCAGCGGAACCCATCACGGTAAGCGCCGCAAAATCTACATTTATCAGATCTGTGACCATCAGGAGTGCTACCGCGAAACCGGTGCCCAGGCGGTCTCCTACACCGCTGGGGTACCCCCGGCACTCGGCGCCCTTCTCCTCGCCCGAAAAGAGTGGAGCGGCAGTGGCGTCTTTAATATCGAAACCCTCGATCCCGACCCGATGATGGCAGAGCTAAATCGGCAAGGGCTACCGTGGCAGGTGGTGGAACTCGATCCAGATAGCTGACAATAGACAATCATAATGAAGCCATTTCCCACGCCCGACTTTACCGCGGTAGAGACCCCCTGCTACCTCTGTGAAGAGGCGAGGCTTGAGGCGAACCTCCGACTGCTGCAGCGGATAGAGGAGGAGAGTGGCGCCCGCATCCTCCTCGCCCTTAAAGGGTTTGCCCTCTGGGGCACCTTTCCGCTGGTGAGGCGCTACCTCTCTGGCTGTGCCGCCAGTGGCCTTCACGAAGCGCGGCTCGGTCGGGAGGAGATGGGAAAAGAGGTTCACACCTACTCCCCCGCCTTTAAAGAGAGTGATCTGGCGCAGATTGCCGCTATCAGTGATCACATTGTCTTTAACACCCCACAACAGGTACGCCGCTTTGCGGCACTGGCACGAGCAGTAAATCCGGCGATAGAGTGTTCGTTACGCCTCAACCCCGAAGTATCGGTGGCGCCGGTGGATCTCTATGATCCCTCCGCCCCCGGCAGCCGTCTCGGTACCACGCTCGCTCAGTTTGACCCGGTGATCGTCGATGAGCTCGACGGTTTTCACTTTCACCTTCTCTGTGAGCAGGACTCCTACGCCCTTGAGACCGTGCTCAACCCCTTTCTCCACAAGTTCGGCCACTATCTGCCCCGGTTAAAGTCGCTCAATCTTGGGGGAGGGCACCACATCACCCGTGAGGGGTACGATGTTGATCACTTGATCCATCTTCTGCGCGACCTGCGGCAGCGCTATCCGCAGCTCACCGTCTATCTTGAACCGGGAGAGGCGATCGGCTGGCAGACCGGCACGCTGGTGGCGACGGTGCTGGAGATTATGCACAACGGCATCGACATCGCCATCCTCGACTGCTCTGCCGAGGCGCACATGCCCGACACCCTCGCCATGCCCTATCGTGCCGAGGTGCGGGGGGCGGGAAAGTGTGGGGAGAAACCGTACTGCTACCGTCTGAGCGGCAACACCTGTCTCGCTGGAGATGTGATGGGTGACTACAGTTTTGAGCAGCCGCTAGAGGTGGGAGATCGCATCATCTTTGAGGATCAGATCCACTACACCATGGTCAAAAACAGCACCTTTAACGGGATTAAGCTCCCCAATCTCGCCCTCTTCCGCAGCCGTGGCGAGATCCAGCTGCTGCGGGAGTTTGGTTATGAGGAGTATCGGCGTCGATTGTCATAGCATACCCCCCTAATCGGGAATTTTCGAGAACCAACCGCCCCCTTTCAGAAACCCCTCTTTAATCTTCATGTCGCCTTCAATGGCGATCTTTTTCAGACGACGCTGGCACTCGGCCTGATCGAGCTTACCTTTGGCCTCGTGGACCATCACCTTAACCCCATCATCAAATTCACTCTTGTCGATCTTGCCATCGGCGAGTGATTTGGCGAGACAACTCTTACCAATCTCCTCGACATAACTCTCAAGGACAAAGCC
>JADFYS010000366.1 GCA_015232955.1 Gammaproteobacteria bacterium | reverse complement strand
TCTTTGGTCAGGGCAAGGTGGCCCAGTTTGCTACCCACTCCTATCCTGACATCGGCTTTGGTTTGATGTTACTGAGCTCTCTCTTGCTCTCTGTTGCCGCCCAGTTGCGTCGCCAGCAACTATCACAGGCAGACGCAACCGGAGCGTAAAAGGGTGTATACCTTCGCACTCCTCTGGTTGCTGCTAGGTAGTCATGCGCTTAAGGCTGACCTATTGCCACTGCAACCATTGATAGATGCAGCAGCGATCGGTGCGGAGTTGATGCCGCCTGCTGGACGCTACCAGGGGCCGGTGATGATTGAGAAGAAGATCACTATCGATGGTCGCAACGGTGTCACTATCGACAGCGCGGGCCAAGGGTCGGTCATCTATCTTGATAGCGATGGCGTGGTGCTACGGAACCTACATCTCACCGGCTCGGGTGAATCACATAACGATATTGATGCCGGGGTGCAGGTCCGCGGTGACTTTAATGTCATTAAGGACAACATGATTGACGATACCTTGTTTGGCATCGATCTTGGTGAGTCAAAATTCAACATCATCCGTCGCAATCATATTCGCTCCAAGGATGTGGAGCTAGGTGTTCGCGGTGACTCAATTCGTCTCTGGTACAGCTTTAATAACAAAATTCTCGACAACACTGTGCGAGACTCGCGTGACATGGTCGCTTGGTACTCTGGTGACAACATATTCCGTGGCAATGAGATCTCCGGCGGACGCTATTCGCTCCATTTCATGTACTCACGCAGCAATCTGGTGGAGGATAATCACTTTGCCCGTAACAGTGTCGGTATCTTTCTGATGTACTCCGATGGTATCACTGTACGCAATAACTACATTGCCAATGCCAGTGGGGCGACAGGGGTCGGCATAGGTTTTAAAGAGACATCCGGAGTGACCATTGAGAATAACCGTATTCTCTACTGTGCTACTGCGCTCTATATCGATGTCTCCCCCTATGAACCCGAGACCACTAATCTTATCGAGGGTAACTTGCTGGCGTTTAATAATATTGGCATTCGCTTTCTCAATGACTGGCAGGGGAACCACTTTCACGCCAACCGCTTTAAGGGAAATATCTCCCAGGTAATTGTCTCTGGCGCAGGCTCCGCCAACCGCAATGTTTGGCAGGGCAACTACTGGGATGATTATGATGGTTTTGACCGCGATAATAATGGCGTTGGAGACCACCCATATGAACTTTATGCCTATGCTGATCGCTTCTGGATGGATGTTCCTGGTGCGCAGTTTTTTAAGGGCAGTCCCCTGCTGGAGGTGATCGATTTTCTTGAAAAACTAGTTCCGTTTAGCGAGCCAAAACTTATATTGCGCGATGATAAGCCGCAGCTACGGCAGGAGACTGCGGGATGAGTACCCAACGGGTAAAATCAAATAAGCGCAAAACTGAGGGAAGGCGTCAGTTTTTGCGTAGTTCTCTCTTTGCCGGAGCATTGCTTTCGGTATCGCTGGCCGGTTATATCCCGCTGCTGCAGGGATCGAGTATCCGTTTACGCCCTCCCGGCGCGGTCAAGTCGGGCAGTGATGAGCAGGAGTTTTTTGCAGCCTGCATTAAATGTGGTCAGTGTGTACAGGTCTGTCCGGTTGAGGCGATTAAGTTGGCGGATATTGATGACGGTTTTGGTATCGGTGTTCCGTGGATAGAGGCGCGCGCCCAGGCCTGTGACTTCTCCTGCGATGGTCTACAGTGTGTATTGGCTTGCCCCACCGGGGCCCTGACCCACAAGCTGAACTATCCTGCAGAAAGCACTATGGGGTTTGCTCGGCTCGCTACGCCAAGCCGCTGCCTGGCGGTACGGGGAGAGGGGTTAAAGGGTGCTGCACGACCCGCACCCTATGCCGGTAAATTGCGCTATCCCGATATTGATCGCTGGGTTCCACAGCCGGTACATGCGCAGCAGTATGATCTTGAACTATGCGATCTCTGTGTTCGCCTCTGCCCTATTGAGCAGCGCATCGAACAGTGTGCCGAGGGTAAGCCTCCCTCTGGTGATCAGAATCAGTGCCCACCCAAACACGCTATCTGGCTGCAACCGGTTGCAGGCGGCACCAGTAGACAGTGGCAACCAGAGGTGCTGGACGGTTGCGTCGGCTGTGGGGTGTGTGAGATGGTCTGTCCAGTATCGGAACCATGTATCGTCATTGATGATGAATGTGACCGCCTGTTGCTGACAGATCTCCCTTCACAAACTGCAGTTGTAGGGAATATCTAGTGGGATATTGGCGCCGTTCCATGCAGGAGATTCTAGGGCTCCGGGTTGCAAAGCCAACCGCCCAATCTGCTGAACTGCAGGCGATCTACGATGGCAAGCGAAACACTCTTAGTCGCGAGATGCTGGAAGAGAAGCGAGATGCGCATCAATACGCCAATCCCCATCTCTGGCGTCGGCGTCGTTGGCTGACACTTATCGGGATCAACCTGCTGTTTATGATCTCTTATTACTTCGATGTGCAGCTGCTGGAGGGGGCATTGACCGCATCCCGTTTTGTTGGCTTCCACATGGCCGATCTCAACTCGGCGTTACAGGTAGTGCTTGCCTACCGACACTTCGATCTCAATCTCATTATTGGCACGGCTACGGTTCTGGTTTTGTGGCTGCTATTGGGGGGACGCAGCTACTGCTCTTGGGTCTGCCCATACCACCTTCTGGCAGAGTGGGGCGAGATGGCTCATCAGTTGCTTGTGCAGCAACGGGTTATTCGTAACCACACCTTTCACCGTGGGGTGAGGATAGCCCTATACGCCATGTTTATGATGCTCACCTTCTTGAGTGGTTACACCATCTTTGAAACCATCTCACCCACCGGAATCGTCAGTCGAGCGCTTATCTACGGACCTAGCCTAGCGCTTCTGTGGG
>JADFYS010000365.1 GCA_015232955.1 Gammaproteobacteria bacterium | reverse complement strand
CGATGTTGATCGCATAGCCACCAAGGTCAGACATGGTCTTTTTCGCCAGGGAACACGGATACTCCCCTATATGGCGAGCAGAGGATGCCCTTACCTCTGCACTTTCTGTAGTGTGATGATGGGGCGGAAGATACGGCGACTGCCGGTTGAGCGGGTGCTGGAGGATTTTGAGTATCTGATAGAGCGTTATCAGATTGATCAGATCTATCTTGAGGACGATAACTTCACCGCCTCTAAAAAATACTGTAATGCAATTCTGGATGGGATCGCTGAACGGCAACTACCAATCACCATCAAGTTTGCCAACGGTATCCGGTTAGAAAATATGCACCCCCCTACTCTGGAGAAGATGCGAAGAGCTGGGGTTCACTCCATCAGCTTCGGTCTGGAGAGCGGTTCGGAGAAGGTGTTGCAGCTGATGAAAAAGAGCCTCGATCTGGAGAAGACAAGGCGAAGGGTCGAGATGATTAAATCACACGGTTTTCTGGTGGGAGCCAATATGATTATCGGCTATCCGGGGGAGCGTGAAGAGGATATCTGGGAGAGTTACCGTTACTTCATGGATCTTGGGCTGGATAGCACCGCAGTGGTGAATCTTATCCCCTTTCCGGGAACCGATGTGCGGAGTGAGTGTGAAAAAAATGGTTGGCTCACTCCTGAGGCCGCAGACTGGAACAACTACTACTTTGACATCAAAGATCCCAAGGTGTTAATTGAAACAGAGTACCTTTCTCAGGCGGATGTACGCCGCTTGTTAAAGAAGATCTTTCTCAAGATCTATACCAATCCGAGACGGGTGGCGACACTGGTGAAGAATGCGTCTATTCGCGATCTGTTGTCAGGGGCGGTGATGATGACCCAAAGGATCCTGAAAAGTGCCTGACACTAACCGGTGGTCCGATGCACCACTATTTACGGAGAAACAGAGCGTTAAACCGATTGAAGATGGTTGAAAATGACATACCCCGTAGCAGGTGGTAGGCTCGATCAGGTCGGCTATAGAAGCGGATAAGTGCCGAGCGGACGATCTTTTTTAGCTCGTCATGGGAATCGAGATTGGGAAAAAGTGGCTGACCGGTGTTGACCATATAGCCGCTCATGCCGTAGTTGTGAGGTATCTTTCCCGACAGTTGTAGCGCCTGATAGATCTCTGTTCCGGGAATGGGAGAGAAGATAGAGAAGGTCGCCGCGTCAAGATCGCTGTCAATGGCGTAGGAGATGGTCTCTTCCATCTGCTCTCTGGTTTCATCGGGAAAACCCAGGATAAAGAATCCCCATATTTTGATGTTGTGACGCTTGATCATCCGGATATTTACTAGCGCTTTGTCGAGATCGCACCGCTTTTTGATCATCTTTTCCATCTCCTTGGAGCCGGTCTCTAATCCTATATGCAGCCACTTCCAGCCGCATTCACTCATCATGGCCACCATTTCGGAATCGAGACGATCGATTCTCACCCCATTGGGGTTGTGGAATGTAACCCCCGGTAGTTCACTTCGGCGTTGGAGAAAGCTGCTGCAAAAATCGATGACGGTCCGCTTATGAAATGTGAAGTTATCATCCATGATATTGAAGTGGCGGACACCGTAATGGTGGTAGAGATGAGCAATATCATCCAGAACCCGTTTTGCGGAGTGCTCCCGGATCTTTTTGCCGTTGGTGATGCCAGAGGCGCAGTAGGTGCAGGGGTAGGGGCATCCCCGGGTGATAAACAGGAAGCCGTTTTTGCTGCGGCCATGGTCGTAAGCGGTGGTTCTGCCATTGTGACGATGATAGGCTGTTAGATTGAGCTGTTCCCAATCCACTTCAAACTGGTCAAGATCCTGGGTTAGATCAAACCTGTTGACCTTGATTATCCCGGTTTCGGATTGACTGTTGGCAATCCGCTGTACCAGACCGGGGATGAGATTGAGATCGCCCTCTTTTCCGCAAAGATGGTCGATGAGCAGCGGTAGGCCAGCTTCCGCTTCACCGGCAATGGCCCACTCTATTCTGCTTTGATCTTGAAGCCATTGGGGGGCAACGGTAATGTGGGGGCCTCCGGCAATAATCGTTGCCTTCGGTGTGGTGAGATCGATGATCTCCAGATAGCGATCGACTATTTCAAGCTGGTGGCTCCAAATTCGCATGGCGATGATATCGGGTTTAATGGATATCAGCAGCTCCGAAAGCTGTTCCGGCTTGGTTCGAGTGAGAGCGAGATCGAAAATCTCGATATTGTCATACCCCCCTTTTTTGAGTGCAGAAGAGAGATAGCCAAGTGCGATTTGGGGTACCGCATAGTGGAAATCTTCTTTAGGATCATAGGGAATCAGAAAAAGGATTTTGGGGTTCTGGGGCAGGGAAGAGTGAGGGGGCATGCTGATTGCGATCCTGGGCGTATGAGAGTTACCTAAGGTTGGTCGTCATTGACTTCAAGCCGTTCTAGAATGATAAAACGGTGCTTTTTATCATGATAGCAGCATCTAAAACCGTGAATCTGTTCACTCCAGCCTCGAAAATAGTCATCATAGGCGGGGGTACGGAGGTTGTCGATGACGACATAGTCGGGTGCAAACTGCTTTTGGATCCCGTGGAGGTACTCTGTCATCCTTCGCCCGTCAATGGAGAACAGCCCTGTCTGTTGAGCTACAAGCTGTGGATAGGAGGTGGCAACGGTGATCTCTCTACCCTTTGAGATCTGAATCAGAGCGGCGCAGATGGGAAGGTAGGCGCTGTTCTCATCCGCTGTCCGGATTTTTGCGATGACGATGAACTCCCACACGGCCACAACCAGTATCAGGAGTAAAAGGAGTAGAACTACAATAGTTGCAACACTCATGGTGGTGCATATTGTAGTTGTGACCAGATCTCTCTCTCAATTCGCTCTCTGTCGACTCC
>JADFYS010000364.1 GCA_015232955.1 Gammaproteobacteria bacterium | reverse complement strand
CTGGCATGATCATTAGCGTGAAATACATTTCATAATCGAGGGTGACGCCGCACCATTCATGCAAGTTAGGTTCAATCATGATCCCGCTCTCCATGTTCCTCATGCTCTCCATGCCCTTCTTCACGATTATAACGATATCCGCCTTCAGCGCCGGACTGGCGGTTGCGCCAGCCATATTTGGCCTCGTCTTCATCACCGCTACGGTGGCACTCGGTGCAGTTTTCATAGTCCCGAATGCCCTCTTCCCAATGCTCTTCCCGAACCTTCGCGCGTGAGTGCTCATGGCAACCGTAGCAGGTATAACGGCTGTAGTCACTGTCAATATGGCAGCTATCACACTCGGCAGGGTGGTGTCGATCGAAACGGAAATGGCGGTCATGATCAAAGGTGGCTGGTTGCCAGGCCTCCTGGGTATGACACTGGGTGCAGTTGTCCCCTATCTTGCGATGCAGATTGTCCATGGGTTTGGTGTGGCAACTGGCGCATTGCTCCCGGGACGCGGGCTGCAACAGTGCGTGAGAGAAGCGCCCGATGGGGCGGAAAGCCTGCACCCCCTTGTGCTCGCTATGGCAGGCAAGGCAGTCCTGCTCCGTCAACTCTTGATGGAAAGCGACACTCTTCTGCTCCTTGGCAATGGGGCCGCCATCAGTGGTCTCAATGCCGATCTTCTCCACCCGATGGCAGGCGATGCACTTTTCCGGCGCGCTACCAAGAAAGGGCGTATGGCAGGCAAAGCAGTCAGTGGTCAGCGCGGCATGGGCGGCCATCGGCTGTCCTGGGCTGATCATCAGATGCGGCTGAAAGAAAACCAGCAGCATTAATCCGATCAAATTCAACGCAACGATCACGAACAGTGGACTTTTTTTCATTGCCATGACCAGAATAGAAAGATGCTGAGGATGTGGGTCAAAGCGAGGATCGCAAAGGCCAGTGAGATGGGCAGATGAACGACGCGCCAGCGCTTCATCAGATCGAAGGTGGTGGCATCCCAGAAAACCCGTTTCTCGATGGTTTCAGTGGACAGCCCTTGGTCAACATAGGCCTGGCGCTTCTCCGCCATAAAGCGTCGCGAGCGTTCAAGCAGCACCTTGCCGGTCATGCCGCTGATGACATTAACCAGCATCGCGATGAGCGCCAACCAGGGGAGGATGGCGTAGATGTGAACCCCGGCATGCACCAAAATCATCAGCGCCCCGACCCAGGTAAGGGTCTCATGCAAGCGAAGCAATGTCTTGGGAGAACCACTGCGGATCAGCTTGCGTTTTCGCATGGAGTAGACAAAGGAGAGCATAATCAAAAGTGTTCCGAGAATGCCCAGGTAACGCCCGACCCACACCAAACCGTAGGTATGCAGCAGCGCGTCAATGGCGATCGTCGCAACAATCAGCGCAGCGAACGATAGCAGAAAGGGCAGGACCTCCTTGCGAATGAGTGACGAGTCCATGAATCATGCCTCCAGGGTAATGTTGCCTTTGGGGCGGGAGATACAGAGCAGGCAATGGCCCGGTTCCAGATCGGCGTCGGGATGCTGACTATATTCGATTTCGCCATCGCTGAGGCGGGTCTGACAGGCGCCGCAACTTCCCGCACGGCAGCCGTAGGTCACCTCGATGGCGTTGGCCTCGGCAAACTCCAGCAACGAACCGACGGCGGGGTCCCAGGTGACCTGTCGTCCAGACTGGCTGAAGGTGATCAGCGGGGTGGATGCCGAACCTTCCGCCGGTGCTGTCTGCCGCGGGCGTATCAGACTGGCGGGGCCGAAGGATTCATAGAAGATGTCCGCCAAGGCGACGCCCCACTCCTCCAGGCCGGGGACCAAGCTCTCCATCATCGGCCGGGGGCCGCAGACATAGAATTGGTGGCGTTGGAGTGGGAGGGTGTTACGCAGCAGTTGCAAGTCGATACGCCCGGCATGCTGGAAATCGACCCCTTCGCGATCCGAGTCCAGCGGTGCGCTGTAGCTGAGGTGAAAATGGAAATTCGAATGAGACTCTGCCAGTTTCCGCAGCAGGCCAGCCATCGCCACCTCGTCACCGTTGCGCACACCGTAGAACAGCCAAACCTCTCTTTTGCTTCCCCCTTCGAGGAGATGGGTGAGCATGCTCAACATCGGCGTAATGCCGATGCCCCCAGCGATGAGTACCACCGGCAGCGGCTCATCCGGCTGGAGAAAGAAGTGGCCAGAAGGCGCGCGAACCGCCAGCCGGTCTCCCGCCTCCACCTGGTCGTGAAAGTAACTCGACGAGCGACCCGCAGACAGTTCAGGGCGATCGGCCGGTGCCGCAACCCGCTTGATCGAGACCCGATAGGTGTCGCGTCCCGGGGCATCGGAGAGGGAGTAGCAGCGGATCAGTTGCTCCGCATCGCCGGTTGCCGGGTTGACGATCTCCAACCGGAAGGTTAGAAACTGGCCCGGCCGGAACATCGACAGGGGGACCCCGTCCACCGGCTTAAGATATAAGGAGCATATAGAGCGATCCAGATTTTCATACACCTTGCGCTCAACCCGAAACTCTTTGAAGCCGCTCCAACCGCTCAGTGCGGACGGTTCGTCGCTACCAATCGCCACTGTCGATGGTTGAAACTTTTGCCCCTCTTCATCTTGCCGGTGAAAGGCCATCCGACTACGCCACAATCCGAGCAGTGAAAAGCCAAACAGTTGAAGCAGTACAACGGTAATGATGCTTAGAGTCAGAGTGGTAGTAGTCATGCTTTAAAACGCTCCCGATCGAACCGATAGTCGAGTGTCACCGGGCCTATGGTCGCCCTACGATCTAATATAGTCCATCGGGCTTAAATGAAGCTTAAACCTAACTTGCATGAATGGTGCGGCGTCACCCTCGATTATGAAATGTATTTCACGCTAATGATCATGCCAGATACT
>JADFYS010000363.1 GCA_015232955.1 Gammaproteobacteria bacterium | reverse complement strand
TGCAGATGAAAGGGGGTAGGATACCCTTTGTGTTGGGCAAAACCGTAACCGGGATAGCGCTCCTCAAGCAGCGTCATCTCCGCATCACGGCTCACCTTAGCGAGGATTGAGGCTGCACCAATGGCCGCCAGCCGCGCATCGCCCCTCACTACCGCTCGGGCCGGTAGCTCTAATGAAGGGGGAAGACGATTTCCATCGACCAAAACAAATTGTGGTTGAAGCGCTAGCCCATTGACTGCCCGCTCCATCGCCATCAGCGATGCCTGAAGGATATTATAACGGTCAACCTCTTCAACCTCCGCCCGTCCCAGAGACCAGGCGAGCGCATGGGTCTGAATCTCAACAGATAGCCGTTCCCGCTGGAGAGGTGACATTTTTTTGGAGTCATTCAGCCCTTCAATCAGAAACTCTGGATCCAGAATCACCGCTGCAGCGACCACTGCCCCGGCCAACGGCCCTCGCCCCACCTCATCAACACCTGCCACCCGATTCAAGGCAACTCCGGGGGGGATGTGGTCTGCTAGCGACTCCACCGTTTGCTTTATCTGGGCGTGAATGCGATCATAGCGGCTATTCTATACCGATTAACGCTGTGGAGCCTCTCTTTATACCCAAGATACCTGGAACCAGCGTTTTCAGGTATCTTGGGTATAGACCATCTATTCCATTACAACAGGTGATAATTGATGCAGAGCGATCAGCTGAAATTTGTAGTCTCATGAGTTCTGAAGCGACAACCCCCCCAAAAAGGTTACGAACAGCGGTCATCGGATGCGGCTACCTTGGACGATTTCATGCCCAGAAATATGCGGCCCTCGACCACTGTGATCTGGTCGCGGTGGTCGATAGCGACCGCACCCGTGCAGAAGAGGTAGCGCAAGAGTGTCACACCCGGGCTGTTTTCGATTTTCGCCAACTCTTTGGTCAAGTCGATGCGGTAAGCGTTGTCGTGCCGACCCAGTACCACTTTGCTGTGGCAAAGGAGGTTCTGCAACAAGGGATACACCTTCTGCTTGAAAAGCCGATGACGGTCACCGTCGCAGAGGCCGACATCCTCATCGACCTTGCCCGGAAGCGACAGCTGGTGCTCCAGATTGGTCACCTCGAACGCTTTAACTCTGCGGTACTGGCGCTCCATGATCTCCTGCAGCAGCCGAAATTTATCGAATCCCACCGTCTCGCCCCATTTAATCCAAGAGGGGCAGATGTCAATGTCATCCTCGATCTGATGATTCATGACATCGATATTATCCACCACCTTGTTCAGTCTCCCGTTGCCAAGATAGATGCCAACGGCGTTGCTGTACTCACCTCTGAGATCGACATTGCCAACGCCCGTATCACCTTTGACAACGGGGCCGTGGCCAATGTAACCGCCAGCCGTGTCAGTACCAAGGCGCAACGCAAAATGCGTATTTTTCAGCCCGAATCCTATATCGCTATCGACTTTCAGGAGAAAAAGCTCTCGCTCCACCGCACAGGTGAGGGTGAGATGTACCCCGGGATAGCCAATATCGTCTCTGAAGAGCACAATTTTGCCAACTCCGACGCAATTCTTGCTGAAATTGAGGCGTTCCTCAATGCAATTCGTAACGGGACAGCACCTGCGGTAAGTGGTCAGGATGGACGAGATGCACTGGCTACCGCCATCCGAATTAGTGAACTACTACAAAGCTAACCATAACTATTGAAACGGAGTACCCGCAATGATCCCGATGGTTGATCTAAAAGGACAGTATCAGAGCCTGAAAGAGGAGATTGACCGTGGTCTCCTTGATGCACTCAATGCAGCCCAGTTTATCCTAGGCCCCAATGTGCGCGCCTTTGAAGAGGAGGCTGCGGACTATCTTGGTTGCGACCACGCTGTCGGCGTCGCCTCCGGTACCGATGCCCTCCATCTAGGACTTATCGCAGCAGGCATCTCTGCCGGTGATGAGGTGATCACCACCCCCTTTACTTTTATCGCAACTGCCGAGGCGATCAGTTACATCGGGGCCACCCCCATCTTTGTCGACATTGACCCGCACACTTTTAATATCGATCTCACTGCGGTAGAGGCAGCCATTACCCCCAAAACCAGAGCCATTCTTCCAGTCCATATCTTTGGCCAGCCCGTAGCGATGGAGGGTGTAATGGCCCTTGCCGAGGCACACCAGCTTCAGGTTATCGAAGACTGTGCCCAATCTTTCGGTGCCGCAGTCAATGGCAAGATGACCGGAACCATCGGCACCGTCGGCTGTTTCAGCTTCTTTCCCAGCAAAAACCTTGGAGGCTACGGCGACGGAGGGCTGATTACCACCAGTTCAGAAGAGATTGCGCAACACCTTCGCGTGTTACGCAACCACGGCAGCTGGAAACAGTACCACCACTCTGAACTCGGCTTTAACTCCCGCCTCGATGAGCTGCAAGCGGTGATCTTAAGGGCAAAACTGAAACGGATGGATAGCTATAGTGAGGGGAGACGGCGGGTTGCCCATCACTACTCTGCCGCCTTGCAACAGATAGACGGGGTTACCCCACCGTATGAAGATGGAATCGGTACCCATGTCTACCACCAATATACCGTCCTCTCTCAAGAGCGACAGAAGATCCAGGATCATCTCCGTTCCCTGGAGATCGCTTCGGCCATCTACTACCCCATCCCACTGCACCTACAACCGGTCTATGCCGATCTCCATCGAGACCAGGCGCTCCCGATAGCGGAAATGGTGGCCTCCAACTGCCTCTCGCTTCCCATCTTTCCCGAAATGGAGAGTAGCCAGGTGAAAGCGGTACTGGCAGCGATCGGTGAAGCGGTAGCAAACTGAACGGTAGGGTGTGAAACTTACGAGAAGAGCGGTCAGTCCAAATGGGATCACCTAGTGGGACCGCGTCTGGTCTCACTCACCTGCT
>JADFYS010000362.1 GCA_015232955.1 Gammaproteobacteria bacterium | reverse complement strand
CCATTGGGAGAGGGCCGGGGTGAGGGCTAAAACAGGCCAGGGGAGTGAATGGTTACGGTTGAGCACTGTACCGTCATCCGCGGACTAGCTGGGCGTATAGCTGTGGCAACCTTTGGGGTAATTGCGACGCCTGATGTATCAATGCATAACCGTTGCTGCCGAAAATATACGGCAGATAATCACTGCTGCGACGGTCGATGGTGACACAGAACAGTTGTATTCCTTCTCGTCGTGCCGACAGAATCGCATGACGGGTGTCTTCAACCCCGTAGCGTCCCTCGTAACGATCAATGTCGTTCGGTTTGCCATCACTTAATAACAATAGCAACCTCCTCTCAGCGGGTACCCCCCTTAACAGGGATGTAGCATGCCGTATCGCAGCCCCCATACGGGTATAAAATCCGGGCTTAATGGCGCGGATACGAGCGCGTACAGTGCCATCATAATGTTCATCAAACCGCTTCAGGTGGTGATAAAAAACTGGATCTCGCTTGCGAGAAGAGAACCCGCTTATGGCGAACGGATCATGCAACTCATGTAGACACTCTGCAAAGATAAGCAGTGCATCACGAATGGTGTCAATCACTCGCCTCTGATTATCGATATAGCTGTCAGTAGAGAGTGATAGATCGGCCAGCAACAGTGTCGCCATACTGTGTGCATCAACTCGCAACTCTCGATAGAGACCACCGCCAGAGCACGATAAGCCGGCGCGACGCTCTGCGCGAAAACGCAGACATGCATCCAGATCCAGTTCACTCCCTTCGTCCACACCTCGCTTCCAGATTCTACTGGACGCCAGTTGCTGAAACTGATGGCGTAATTTCAGTGCGCTTGCCCTGAGTTCAGCCGGTAGAGGCAACGGGGGAAGATCGGATGCCATTAACTCCAGCAACCGGCAGTGATCTGCTTGCATCTGTTGCCGCCTGTAGTCCCACTCAGGAAGACGGATTCCGGTTAAGCACAACCCCTCATCCTCTATACCGGGTGGAAGATCCAAGTCAAAACGCAACCTGCTTGCCGGGGCTGCACGATCACGACGAATGGCAAGCTGCTCCATCTCATCGGCTGCTGCTGCCGACTGTTGCGCCTCATCACTCTCTTCACTACCACGGTCGAGATTAACAAACTCACCCCAAGTGAAGATATTCTCCATGCGCATGGTGACCAATCCACCCTGTTGCTGCTCTGCCTCCACCCGTTCACCGCTATAACTCCCCTCATTTTCCTGTTGCTGACAGTCGCTTCCCCCCTGATCCTGCTGCTCTTCGGCTACGAAAGCCGCTCTATTGCTGTCAATAGGGGGAAAGGGGTGCAACCAGAGTGGTGGTGGCAAGGGTGGTTTTTCTGCAGGCGGTAGGGTCGCAACACTCCCTGGCTGCAGCAGTGCCGATCGAATCGCCATCTCCTGTTCATATTCGGCTTTTGGTAGGCGCTGCGGCAGAGGCCGAATTGACAGGTGTCCCTGGACCAACGCTATGTAGCGCGAACCCAGCGCAGGATAACGCTCCAGTACTAACCGAGTGAAATGTTGGTTTTGCTGCAGCCAAGGTAAGCGGATCGACGGCCGCTCTGCTACCGTTAACAGCACCGTTAGCCAGATATAGAGATCCCGATTGAGTTCACGCTGTGGAAAATGTTGTAGTTGTGCTGGCAGATGGATCGCCTGTTCATCTCGCCAGGAGAGCGTCACCCGCTGCTGACTACCAGAAAGCCGTTGACGAAATGACTGTCGAGAACGGATAGTGGTGGCGAAGGACGGTGCGATAACCAACCCAGCAGGACCACCAAGGGCACGAAAGATAATTCCCAAGCGATCGCGCATCTCTGCCAGCGTCACTGCGGCGTGCCGATAGCCATCGGTATCACGGCTACTAATCAGTCGATGCCAGAGTGCACCGACCTGCTCTTCCACGCTACGGCTCCCGCGATCCGTCTGCAGCTACAGTGCCACTACGCCATGGTAGTAGCGTTATTTCACCGCTACCCAGCTGCTGCTGCGTCTGACCACAGCGAGCAATACAGACACCACACTGAGTGCAAGTGAACATCCGTCGTTTCTGACTGCGTGGTTTGAGGCGCATCGGGCAGCTCTTGTCACAACCATTACTGCAGTGCTGGCAGATGGACGATCTGCTACTGCGGAAGATGATCACCATGGCCCGACGATTGGCCATCCAAGCGAGACTCTGAAACATGCCGACAGCACAACCAAATCGACAGAACAGATGGCGGGCAAAGAGAAACTCCAGCGATAGTAGCAGTGTCGCCACAGAGATAAATCGAAGCTGGTTTGCGGTCAATGACGCATGATAAAGGTTGGCGTAGATCTCTGCCGGAGGTAACAGATAAGTGAGCAAGACTACCGCCCAGATGAAAGAGACCAGTATCGCCAATAGAGGTGGCACTAACCACCAACGGCGATCACCTCGCCCGAGTGACAAATCACGATTTTCCCATAGAGTCGGTTTGGCAAATGCCTTAAGCATACTCCGATTAATGCCTTCGACCACTGCAAAATGGGGACAAAGCCAGCCGCAGTAGAGACGACCGTAACGCCAGGAAATGAAGATAAAGAGCGACACCAGAAACAGCAGTGGTAACAAACCACGAAAAAGAACTTGCAGAGCAATCTCTGTCGGTGAAAGGGTACCGACCAGCACGGTCTCAATGCCGAGACGCCACTCACCTCCTAAGAGGTAAAAATGACCTCGGGTGAGATCGTAACGAAACAGATCGAACAGAGGCGCGCTCAAAAAAAGGGTGAAAAAAGCACCCTGACTCAGGCGTCGCCATCTCTGCAAGGTTATTGGATCATCCTAAAATCCGCAGTTGGACACCGTGAAGGGTGCGTTTGTGGTGGTGCAGTGCAACGAAGGCATGGATGCCGAAG
>JADFYS010000361.1 GCA_015232955.1 Gammaproteobacteria bacterium | reverse complement strand
TGCAGTAAGGGATCTCTCATCCAGTGACGATTTTACAATGGCACGATTGAGTGATGGGTCACTGGTTTGGTGGGGGCGTGACTTCCTTCATCCACAAACTACCGAAGTTGAACGGGTGAATTGTGCAACTGGAGAGATCTACACCACTTTTGAGACCAGCTATGGTTATCAACCGCCCACTGCTGTACTGGATAGTAACGGCAGTGCGATTACGGGTGTAGTGGCACTCGCAGATGGAGAGTATGTACTGCTTGATGACGGGTCTATCTCTTACATCTACCCCAGTTTTAGCACCGCTACTCAAGGTGATGGTACAACGGTCACTACCGGTGGGTTTTATACCTACCCTGTGAACGACATTTTTGGACAGCCATTCTCATTTGGCAGTAGCTCTACCCTCCATGATACTGGCTCCTATGGCAATATGGACTATCTGGTGAGTGATGCCAATGACACCTTGTGGTTAGTAGGTTCAAACGGTTATGGTCAGCTTGGAATTGGTAATAACAGTTATCAGAGTCGACCGGTGCAGACAATTTATAGCAACAACACCCCATTAGAAGGGGTAGTGGATGCAACTGCAGGCACTTATCACACCGCTGCAACTTTAACGGACGGTTCGCTCTGGATCTGGGGTGATGACCGTTATGGTCAGTTGGCCAGTGGTCGGGAGATTGTTCGCCCTTATGCCGCTCCGGTGCTGTTTAGCACAACCCCGGTCACCACTACCATGGCCACTAACACAGCACCCCAATTTACCAGCAGCCCCAACCTGTATGGGAATACGGTGGATCCTTACCTCTATCAGATCACCACCAGTGATGCTGAGAACCACCATCGCAAATTCAAGCTGATCTCAGTCTCACCTGCGGATGCGTGGGGAACACCATTGGCGATCACCAGCGTTAACAGGGCAGACGGGACGGCTACGCTGACCGGCCAGACGCCACCCAGTGGTGTCTGCTCTGTTGATGTAGAGTTGGGAGTTATCGATGGACAGGGCGGATCTGCAAGGCAGAGCTTTACGATTTATCTCTGTTCAACAGGCGCTAGTTCTTAATCTTTGTCAATCTGCTCCCAACTCATTTGGGGGCATTTTTTTAGACTCTCTTTTGGGGGGACTCGGGGTGAAAACACCCCGGTCGCCCCACCTCTGCCATTGTTGCGGCAACGGAGTCCAATAGCCGTTATAATCGCAAGCTGATTCCCTTAGCAGCGACAGGTACCCTCGGACAATGGAAAGAGCGTTGGTCTCGGCCCTAATTAACGGCCATAAAGTGACCGCACCCAATTCGATGAATATCATTCAGGCCTACTGGCATGCCGGTTTCCCTCGGGTGAGCGGTGTCGGTTGTCTTGAGGGGGTGTGCGGTTCGTGTCGAATCCTGGTGCGTCGTGCTTCATCGAATGAGGTGACCACCGCCTTGGGGTGTCACACCATGATCGAGGAGGGGATGCAGGTGCAGTTTCTCTCCTATTCGACCCCCAAGCAGCACTATTACCACCTGACTGACTTCAGGGATTCGTGGGATGTGCAGGGGAAGTTTCACGATGTCTTTCCAGAGGTGAGCCACTGCCGCAGCTGTGGTGGCTGTGATAAGGCGTGTCCCAAGGAGATCGAGGTGGAGATGGGGGTCGCCCTTGCCGCCAAGGGCCGTTTCCGTGAAGCGGGAGAGCTGTTTGTGGAGTGTGTGATGTGTAATCTCTGCAAAAGTAGCTGCCCAGAGCGGATTGACCCCAACCATGTGGGCCTCTTCTGTCGCAGGGTGACCGCCTACTTCCATATCCGCCCCTCCAATCTCATTAATCGCCTTGAGAGCATCCGTAAGGGTGAGTTCAGGATTGTCCGTTAGGAGCGAAGATGAATAACGGTACACCCTATACAGATGCCCTTGCTGCCTATCGTAAAGGGGAAGAGCGGGTGGTGCGCGAGAGTGATGAGACGCTGGAGACGCTGCTCGACGGCTACCATCCTGACTACACCATCGGTTCAATGGCTGAGCTTGAGGTGGGCGCCAATCGTGGCGAGCGTTGTCACCGTCAGCTGGCCGAGCTGTTACAGTCTGATTCAAGAATCGATGAGGCTGCCCTTGCCGGGGTTGAAGTGATCGAAACCGATGTCCTGGTGGTCGGTGGCGGTGGTGCCGGCTGTACTGCCGCCATCACTGCTGCTGCGCACGGGGCGAAGGTGATGCTGGTGACCAAGCTCAAACTTGGGGATAGCAATACGGTGATGGCCGAGGGGGGGATTCAGGCCTCTATCCAGCCCACCGATACCCCGCAGATGCACTATGACGACACCCTCCGTGCCGGACACGATCTCTCGGACAAGGATCTGGTTGAGATGCTGGTGATGAGTGGTCCCGATGTTATTCGCTGGCTGATTCAGCACGGGATGCAGTTTGATGTCAGTAAATATGGTGATCTCCTTACCCGTAAACCGGGGGGTGCGTCTGCACCGCGGGTGGTCTTCTATCGTGACTATACCGGTCTTGAGATGATGCGCGTGCTGCGTGAATCTGCCCGTAACAGCGGGGTCACCATTCGTGAATTGAGTCCGGTGGTGGAGCTGCTAAGTGATGACAACGGCGGCTGTAACGGGGCGGTGCTCTCTACCCTGAGTCGCGATGCGTATACTATCGTTCATGCGCGGTCGGTGATTTTGGCCACCGGCGGTATTGGCCGGCTTCACCTCAACGACTTTCCCACCTCAAACCATTTCGGGGCGACCGGGGATGGATTGGTACTCGCCTATCGTCTGGGGGCGAAGTTGCGCGAACTGGACACCTTTCAGTACCACCCTACCGGGCTGGCGTTCCCTTGTCACATGGGGGGAACCCTCATCACCGAGGGGGTGCGCTCTGCCGGGGTAAATCTGCTCAACGCCAACGGTG
>JADFYS010000360.1 GCA_015232955.1 Gammaproteobacteria bacterium | reverse complement strand
GTGGCAAGCTATTAAATCTTTGGAAAAGATTTGCCGCAAGGATCGGTTTCTATTGCAACTCAAGTTAAAGTAATGTATTAAATTTTACTATTAACCAATTGACTTAATTACCATAAATGAGATCCACTTTGATTGCGTTACCTGTTGCAACCGCGGATTTTAGGTTCATTGTTCTACCTTCGTCCATCCTTGGGCTTGTACCTTCGGCATCCATGCCTTCGTCCACTGCACCACCAGATACACACCCTTCCTGGTGTCCAACTGCGGATTTTAATCAACCCGAAATAGTCTTACACTCTCACTGGATCACTGGGTTTCCGGAGTTGATGTCAGGTTATTGCGCCCCCATCAATAGCGTTCACTTGAGGGAGAAGAGTTATGTCAGATAGCGAAGAGAGCATAGAGAGCCTGACCGAAGAGGGTCAAAAGGAGAGTAGAACCTCCGATCTGATGGTTCACGGTGGGCGTACCCTGCCGAAGATGATCCATATCCTCCCGGTATTTGAACGCCCTTTCTTCCCCGCCCAGGCCTTTCCCATCCTTATGGATGAAGAGCCGTGGCTCGAGACAGTGGAGCAGATCGGCACTGCCAAAGAGCACTTCGCCGGCCTCCTTCTGGTAAAAGGGGAGCCTACCGAGGATCTTACCCCCGACAACTTCTACGACATCGGCAGTGTGGTCGAGCTGCACCACCCGGGCCACTCCAGTGGTAAGATGCAGTTTATTGCCGAAGGGATTCGACGCTTCACCGTCGTGCGCTGGATCTCCACTGCCCCTCCCTACCGCGCTATTGTTGAATATGCACCGGAGGAGAAAAACGGAAGCTCGCAACCCGATGAGGTCAAGGCCTACGCCATGGCGATCATTAACGCCCTTAAGGATATTGTCCCCCTCAACCCCCTCTATAGTGAGGAGCTGAAGTACTTCCTCAACCGCTTTAGCCCCAACGACCCTTCTCCCCTCGCCGATTTTGCCGCCGCACTCACCTCAGCGGATAAGGAGGAGCTCCAGCAGGTGCTGGAGCTGTTCCCGGTAATCGAACGGATGCAGAAGGTGCTGGTTCTGCTTAAAAATGAGCTGGAGGTGGCGAAGCTGCAGAATCAGATTCGGAAAAAGGTCGAGGACAAAATGAGCGATCAGCAGCGCAAATTCTTTCTGCGCGAACAGCTCAAGGAGATCCAGAAGGAGCTGGGGATCGCCAAAGATGACCGCACCGCAGAGCTGGAGCGGTTTGAGCAGCGTCTCAAAAAACTGACCCTAAGTGAGGAGTCCCAGATCCGCATCGATGAGGAGATGCAGAAACTCTCCATCCTCGAGACCGGATCTCCAGAATATTCGGTCACCCGCAACTATCTGGACTGGGTCACCAATCTCCCTTGGGGGATCACCTCCAAGGATCGTCTCAACCTGCGTCATGCGCGTAAGGTGCTCGACGGCGACCACGACGGTCTAGATGATGTCAAAGAGCGGATCCTCGAGTTTCTGGCTGTGGGCAAGCTCAAGGGGGAGATCTCCGGCTCGATCCTCCTTCTGGTGGGTCCCCCCGGGGTAGGCAAGACCTCCATCGGCCGCTCCATCGCCTCTGCTCTTGAACGCAAGTTCTACCGCTTCTCCCTTGGAGGGATGCGTGACGAGGCGGAGATTAAGGGGCATCGTCGCACCTATATCGGCGCGATGCCGGGTAAGATCATTCAGGCGATCAAAGATGCCAAGACCCAAAACCCGGTGATTATGCTCGATGAGATCGACAAAATTGGCGCCTCCTATCAGGGGGATCCCGCCTCCGCCCTGCTTGAGGTGCTCGATCCGGAGCAGAACAGCACATTCCTTGATCACTATCTTGACCTCCGCTTTGACCTCTCGAAGGCGCTCTTTATCTGCACCGCGAATCAGATCGATACCATCCCCGGCCCTCTCCTCGATCGAATGGAGGTGATCCGTCTTTCAGGTTATATCGCTGCGGAGAAGATGCTTATCGCCAAAAACCATCTCTGGCCACGCCAGCTCGAGCGCAACGGCGTCCGTCCCGCCCAGCTCAAAATCAGCGATCCTGCGATTAAAGAGATCATCGATGGTTACGCCCGTGAGGCGGGGGTTCGTAATCTTGAGAAACAGTTGGGGAAAATCGCCCGCAAGGCGGCAAAGAAAATTGTGGATGGAAAAAAAGGACCGATGCGCGTCGGCCCGAGAAACCTGAGCGATTTTCTCGGCAAACCCTCCTTCACCAAGGAGAAGAATCTGAGCGGGATTGGCGTGGTTACCGGACTCGCCTGGACCTCCATGGGGGGGGCTACCCTCAGTATTGAGTCGACGCTGGTACACACCAAAAACCGTGGCTTTAAACTCACAGGACAGATGGGCGAGGTGATGAAAGAGTCAGCCGATATCGCCTATAGTTTTGTCGTCGCCAATCTTGTACGGTTCAAGGGGAGCGCAGAGTTCTTCGATGACGCCTTTATCCACCTCCATATTCCTGAAGGGGCAACCCCCAAAGATGGCCCCAGCGCTGGGATCACCATGGCGATCTCCCTCCTCTCTCTCGCACGAAAAGAGCGGATCAGACGCCCTCTGGCGATGACTGGTGAGCTGACCCTAACCGGCCACATCTTCCCTATTGGCGGCCTACGCGAGAAGGTGATCGCCGCCCGACGCACCGGTATCTTCGAACTCATCTTTCCCGACGCCAATCGCGGTGACTTTGAAGAGCTTCCCGACCATATCCGCGAAGGGGTGACCCCCCACTTTGTCAAACATTTTAAGGATGCGGTCGCTATCGTCTTTCCGGAGAGTTAACGAATATACCCAAGACCAATGCTGTTAAGTTAGTGACTGCGAAGGGATCTCCGCTACCCGATTGACGGGTGTCGATGGCATGGACGCCATCGTCAAGCCCC
>JADFYS010000035.1 GCA_015232955.1 Gammaproteobacteria bacterium | reverse complement strand
GAGACCTACCTGGAGTCCCATTTTCTTGCCGCTACCCTTATCGCTGAACGAGATAGCCTTGAAGAGGGATTGAACTACCTTCAAGGGGTCACCATCACCTCTACCGAAGGGGAGAAACGACGACTGGTGACCCAGGCAGAGCTGCAGCTCCTCTATAAACAGACCGAAGCGGCGGTTGCCAGCTACACCCTCGCCCTTGAGTCCGCACCCAAAGATAAAGATATCCTCTACGCCCGTGCCATGGTCTATGAAAAACTGGATCGTATCGACCTGCTCGAGAGTGATCTCCTTCGCGTCCTCCAGTTCTACCCCGACAACTCCACCGCCCTCAACGCCCTCGGTTATACCCTTGCCGACCGCACCGATCGCTATGATGAGGCGCTACAGTACATCGAAAAGGCGCTGAAACAGCACCCTGATGATGCCGCCATTCTCGACAGTATGGGGTGGGTGCTCTACAAAATGGGGCGCTATAACGAATCACTCCCCTACCTCAATCGTGCCAATAGCCTGCGCGAAGATGGCGAGATCGCCGCCCACTATGGTGAGCTGCTCTGGGTATCGGGAGATGAGGAGAAGGCGCGTGAGGTGTGGGCCAAAGCCAAGGAGTTTGCCCCGGATCATGAGATCCTAGTCCGAACCCTAAAGCGGTTTTTGCCGTAACGCCAGCCACCGCCCGACTCCCCTTGTTGCAACCCACCCGCACCGGCCTCCCCCTTCACCGGCTCTTCGCGCTGCTGCTACCGCTCTTCCTCAACGCCGGTTGTGCTCTGGCGCCGCCCCCGCCGCCATCGGCCACCACCCTCGCCTCGTTCACCCCGGAGCAGGAGTATCTGCTCCGGCTGCGCCACTGGAGTATCAACGGCCGTCTGGCGGTAAAACACCGAGGCGAAGGGATGATGGCGACGCTTATCTGGAATCAGGATGGGGAAGACTATCAGATCGATCTCCACGCCCCGTCAGGGGGGCACAGTCTCCGCCTTCTCGGAACTGAACAGGGGGTGACCCTCACCACCAATGAGGGGGAGGTGATCACCGCTTCTACCCCGGAGAGTCTCCTCTACCACCACTTTGGACTGCAGATCCCCATCTCCAGCATCTACTACTGGATTCGGGGGATCCCCGCCCCGGGCCGCTCTCACCAGAGTCTCGATGATGCCGGTAATCTGCTTCGTCTGGAGCAGGGAGATTGGACCGTTGCCATCCCCAAATACCACAACGAACCGTTTGCACAGGGGAGCATCCCCTTGCCGCAGAGCCTCACCATAGAGGGAGAGGAGAGCCGACTCAGGATCGCCATTCACCGCTGGTCTAAACTCGCTTTCTCCCCCCTCTCTCCGACATGAACCTCTTTGAAGCCGGCGCAAACTGGCCCGCACCGGCGAAGATCAATCTCTTCCTCCACATCACCGGTCGTCGTAGTGACGGTTATCACCTTCTTCAGACCGCGTTCCAGTTTCTCGACTACGGGGATCAACTCTCGTTTCAGACCCATGCGAGCGGTGAGATCAACCTCTCCCCTCCCCTTGCCGGAGTGACCACTGAAGAGAATCTGGTGTGGCGTGCAGCCCGACGGTTACAACAGGCGACGAAATGTAGCAAAGGGGTCGACATCACGCTCGAGAAAAAGATCCTTGCCGGAGGTGGTCTCGGCGGAGGAAGTTCGGACGCGGCGACCACTCTCGTCGCCCTCAATCACCTCTGGCAGCTCCAGCTTTCGCAAACGGAACTGCTGGAGTTGGGACTCTCCCTCGGGGCCGATCTCCCGGTCTTTATCCTTGGCGAGGCGGCCTGGGCCGAGGGTGTAGGTGAAAAATTGACCCCTATCTCGCCAGATGAACCGTGGTATCTGGTGGTCCATCCCGGGATCTCGGTGGCGACCGCCGAAATTTTTTCCTCTCAGGAATTGACACGGGATTGCCAAGCCATCACAATACGCGCCCTCAATTCTGGTAACACCTCTAATGTCTGCGAAGCGGTGGTATTTAACCACTACCCTGCAGTCAAGGAGGTGGCCGACTGGCTCAGCCAGTGGTCACCAGCGAGGATGAGCGGAACCGGTGCTTCAGTGTTCGCCCCTTTTAGTGAAAGGGGAGAAGCGGAAGAGGTTCTGGCTCAGGTGCGATCCAACTGGCACGGATTTGTAGCCAGAGGGGTGAATCGTTCACCACTGCTCCGACGACTGGAGCAGGCAAGAGATTAACCGTACGACCCTGTTGGGGCATAGCCAAGCGGTAAGGCAGCGGGTTTTGATCCCGTCACGCCCAGGTTCGAATCCTGGTGCCCCAGCCATTTTTTATCAATCCCAAGGTTCTCTTTCGCTATGATGGTCTTTGCCGGCAACTCCAACCCGCAACTGGCTCAGAGTATTGCCAACCATCTCGATATCCCCCTCGGCAAGGCGATCATCGGCCGTTTTAGTGACGGCGAGATTATGGTGGAGCTGTTGGAGAATATCCGCGGCCGCCATGTCTTTATTGTGCAGTCAACCTGCGCCCCGACCAATGACAACCTGATGGAGCTGATGGTGATGGCCGATGCCGTCCGACGCTCCTCAGCGCGCCGCATTACCGCGGTCATCCCCTATTTCGGCTACGCCCGTCAGGATCGACGACCTCGCTCTTCCCGGGTGGCGATCACCGCCAAGGTTGTCGCCAATATGCTGGTCGGTGTCGGTATCAACCACCTTCTCACCATCGATCTCCATGCGGATCAGATTCAAGGTTTTTTTGATATTCCGGTGGATAATGTCTACGCCTCCCCCCTGCTCTTAAGCGAGATCTGGCGCAACCCTGAGAAGAACCAGATGGTGGTCTCTCCCGATGTCGGTGGTGTTGTTCGCGCCCGGGCGCTGGCGAAACGGCTCGATGATGCCGACCTCGCCATCATCGATAAACGGCGGCCTCAAGCCAATGTCGCCAAGGTGATGCATATCATTGGTGATGTCGAGAACCGCTCCTGTGTTCTCATCGATGATCTCGTCGATACTGCCGGAACCCTCTGCAAGGCGGCGGCGGCACTAAAAGAGCACGGAGCAAAGATGGTGAAGGCCTATATCACCCACCCGGTGCTCTCCGGCCCCGCCATCGACAATATCAACCGCTCTCAACTGGATGAGCTGGTGGTGACCGACTCCCTCCCGCTATCAGAAGAGGCGATGAGCTGTCCCAAAGTGAGGCAGATCAGTATGGCAGAGGTGCTGGCCGAGACCATTCGTCGCATCCATAACCACGAATCGGTCAGTTCCCTCTATATGGACTGAATTTTGGAGGGGATCTCCCCCTCTTTTCTGTTGCATCTGGTCGCGGATGTAGCATTTACCCCGCCCCACCACTTCGGGGCACCCATCACGGAGAAGTAGTAACATGAGTAATGTCGATTTTAGTCTGACTGCCACCAGCCGCAGCGATCAGGGGAAAGGTGCGAGCCGCCGCCTGCGTCGCAATGGCAATGTCCCGGCAGTTATCTATGGCGGAGACAGAGAGCCCGCTGCCATCACCCTTGAACACCATATTCTTGCGAACCACCTCGAACAGGAGGCGTTCTACTCCCACATTCTGAACCTCACCATCGATGGTCGGTCAGAGCAGGTGGTACTTAAGGATCTGCAGCGCCATCCGGCAAAGCCTTTCATCCTCCACGCCGATTTTCTCCGTATTAAGAGTGATGAGAAGATTCGGATGACCGTTCCCCTCCACTTTAGCGGGGAAGAGGTCGCTCCCGGGGTCAAGATTGATGGCGGTATGATAAGTCACAACATTACCGAGGTGGAGATTAGCTGTCTGCCCAAGGATCTACCGGAATATATCGCCATCGATCTCTCGCACCTGACGATGGAGCACGCCTTCCACCTCTCTGAAATCAAGCTCCCGGACGGGGTTGAACTGCTTGAGCTTAGCCACGGCGAAGAGCATGACCTCCCTGTTGCCGCCGTTCACAAGACACGCGCAGCAGTCGACACTGAAGAGGGGAGTGATGAGGGAGAGGGTGAAGAGACCACAGAGTAACGCGACACTCTGCAACCGCTCTAATCCCCGATAGAACCGGCTGTGGTACAGCAGATTCGGCAACTGGTCGGGCTGGGTAACATCGGCCCCCAGTATGCTGAAACCCGCCACAACGCCGGTTTCCATTTTATCGATGCCGTCGCTTCACGCTACGGCGTCGAATTACGACAGCAGTCAAAGTTTCACGGCGAGGTGGGGCGATTCCGCCCCCCCGGCTGTGACCACGATATCTGGCTTCTAAAACCGGAGACCCTGATGAATCGCAGCGGCCTGGCCGTTGCGGCACTCTCCCGTTTTCACAAGATCGCTGTCGGGGAGATCCTCATCATCCATGACGAACTTGATCTCCCCCCGGGGACGGTTCGCCTTAAACAGGGGGGTGGGGATGGCGGCCATAACGGTCTACGCGACAGCAGTGCCAGCCTGGGAAGCAGAGACTATCACCGTCTCCGTCTCGGGATCGGTCACCCCGGTCATAGCAGTCAGGTGACACGATTTGTCCTCTCCCGTGCTCCGGCGGCAGAACGCGAACTGACCGATGCGGCCATCGCTTCGGCCCTTGAGCTGTTGCCAGAGATCCTGAGCGGCGATCATCAGAGTGTGATGAACCGCCTCCACACCAAAGCGACATCCACCTGATAGCGTCGATGCATCGCTATTGATATCGAGCAACATTTCGCTAAAAAAACAGAATTCACAACAGAATCATTTCCACTCTTGTGGTGAGATGCGCGCCTCTGCAGCGCAATCCTGCTGCAGAGACACCCTTTTCAGGAGATCATCACCATGGGTTTTACATGCGGTATTGTCGGCCTTCCCAATGTGGGTAAATCGACCCTCTTTAACGCCCTCACCCGAGCCGGAATTCAGGCAGAGAACTACCCGTTCTGTACCATCGAACCCAATATCGGTATTGTCGCTGTCCCCGATAAGCGGCTCGACGCCCTGGCTGCCATCGTCAAACCACAGAAGATCCTCCCCACCACCATGGAGTTTGTCGATATCGCAGGACTTGTCGCTGGCGCTTCACAAGGGGAGGGACTGGGCAACAAATTTCTCGCCAATATTCGGGAAACCGATGCCATCGCTCAAGTTGTCCGCTGCTTCGAAGATGAGAATGTGATCCATGTCGCCAACAAAATTGACCCCGTAGGCGATATTGAGGTGATTAACACCGAACTCGCCCTCGCCGATCTCGAAACGGTAGAAAAGGGGCAGCAGCGGGTGGCGAAGATGGCCAAAGGGGGAGATAAAGATGCGCTGGCCAAACTCAAAACCATCGAACTGGCAGGAGAGCACCTTGCAGCAGGGGGGATGGTTCGGACACTGGATCTCGATGATGCGCAACGGGCACAGCTCTATGACCTCCACCTTCTCACCATCAAGCCGACGATGTACATCGCCAATGTCGCCGAAGAGGGATTTACCGACAACCCTCACCTCGACGCTCTTACTGCCTTTGCAACAGCAGAGGGGGCGATGGTGGTTCCCGTCTGCGCCTCTATTGAAGCGGAGCTGACAGAGCTGGAGGAGGATGAGATAGCGGCCTATCTCGAAGATCTCGGGCTAGAGGAGCCGGGTCTGGATCGCATGATTCACGCCGGCTACAAACTACTCGGTCTCCACACCTACTTCACCGCCGGCGTCAAAGAGGTACGGGCCTGGACCGTACGGATTGGGGCCACCGCCCCTCAGGCCGCAGGGGTGATTCATACCGACTTTGAGAAGGGGTTTATTCGGGCAGAGGTGACCGCCTATGCCGATTTTATCGCCTACAACGGTGAGAATGGGGCGAAGGAGCATGGAAAACTGCGTCTTGAAGGGAAGGAGTATATCGTCAATGATGGTGATGTGATGCACTTCCGCTTTAATGTCTAGATTACGACCTTCGCCCTACCGGGTTACGACTCCCCGCCCCGTTGCCCCCTGTGCCGGTTCCAGCCCCTGCTGTTCAGGTGAGACATCCGGCTCAAAATAGCGATCGGCGATCTCCTGTTTGACAGGAAGACCGTTACTGAAGACCAGCGGGAGTTCGTAGTCGCTCCAGCCTCTGAGTCCGGTCTTTAGCGAGATCACCTCTCGAAACCCCATCAGCTGCATGGTATGGGCGGCGAGAATGCTGCGATTACCAGAGCGGCAGATGAGCAGGATCGCCTTCTCACGCGATCGCACCAGCTCCGGTACCGTCTCCTCATAACCAAAATCACACGCCATCTCAAGGATTCCACGCGGAACATTGGTCGAGTTTTCGATATGCATCACCTGAAACTCCGAGGGACAGCGTATATCGATCAGTAGATACTCCTTTCCCCCCTCCTGCGCAGCGATCAGATCCCACGGAAAGATCTCATTTACCTGTTGCGCGCACTCCGCCACAATCTCACGATAACTTTTACTCTGCATCTTCGCCTTCCTCCTTCGATGCCATCACTCCAGAAGCCTACAACCCTACCATTGTACTGCGTCTGCCTCTGCGACTCCTGCATAAATCCACTCTCAGCCGACGCAAATCGAAAGCTGCTTGCTGCAAGATCCCTCTTCAGGTATTTTGCAGCGATGACCTCTCCCCGCGCCCTCCTCTTACTCCTCTTCTTCGCGCTCCTCTCCCCACTATTGCCGGCTGAAGAGACGCCGCTACAGAGTGAGATCGATCTCGTCTCGAGCCGACTTGACGCCCTTGAGAGTAGCGATGAGAGCAGCAAGAACCGGCAGCAGCGAAGCGCCCTCCAGCAGCTACTGGAGACGCTGCGTCAGCAACAGGCAGCGGTAGTTAAAAGCGAAGCTCTCAACCAGCTGCTTCATAGCTACTCCACGACCCTCAGACGCCAGCAGCAGGCGAGAGAGGAGCAGGAACAGCTGCAGGCGGCCTCCCCTGCCCCCCATGACCGCGAGGAGACGATAGAACAGGCGCTAATTCTGAAAAATGCTGCACTTCTAAAACTCAAAAGCAGAAAGAGTCTTCATGAGCAGGAGCTGAACACCCTGAAGGGTAGGCCTGAAGCGATACGCAACGAGCTGGAGACCATTCAGAACAGGATAAAACAGGAGCAGGAGCTACCTCCGGATGAGGGAGAGACGGCCCTCCCCTCGGAGCTGGCTAAGGCGCTGCAAGAGGCGTTGCGTAAAGAGCTGACCCAAAAGATCCAGCTTCTCAACCTAGAGCAGCTCGCCAACCCCCATCAACTCGAGATCAGCCGCAACCAGATCCTGACGGTGAGCAACGAGATCGCTCTCCTGGAAGAGGAGATCGAAAACTACCGCAGCCGCCTGCAGCAGCTGCGCAGTGAAGAGTCTCGCAGATCTCTTGAAAAATCGCGGATCCTGAGTGAAGAGGATGGCGAGCAGAGCATTCTCATCCAGAGACTGGCCGCCCGCAATGAAGATCTGGCACAAGCGCTAAGCGGGGAGAGCGCTGAGAGCCACAATAGCAGTGAAACGGAACAGGAGGTAAGCAGTCGTCTGACCCTTGTCAATAAAAACTACCAATTTTTTCAGCAGCAACTCACCTTTAAGTCTCAGAATAGCTTTCTCGGTGAACAGGTTCGGCTGCTCCTCGCCACCATTCCGGAGCGGGCCTCGGTCTACGAGACACTCACCCGACTTGAACAGACCCGAATGAAGAGCCTGCTCTATGAACAGAAGCTCTCCGAGATGGAGGATCATCACAGCTACCTGCAACAGATTATCGATGAAGAGGGGGTGACCACAACGGTACGCTCTCCCGAGTGGCTGAAAACGGCTCAACCTCTCCTCACCATTCAACGCGATCTCACCAACCGTCTGCTACAGACCACTCAGAGCCATACGGAGATTTTGTCACGCCTCCTTTCGGTACAGAACCGTTTCAACGAGCAGCGCTATCTGTTCCTCCGTCTGCTGCGTGAGAACCTCCTCTGGACGGCCAGTACAAGGCCTCTCTCCAACAGCTGGCTGACACAGTTACCGGGTGAATTTGCCCGTATCCTGACGCCAAAGCACGCGCAGCAACTACAGGAGATCTCAGCTCGCCTCACCCCTATGCCACTACTACCGTGGTTTATCCTCTATCTATTCGCCCTCTATCTGGTCCACCGCACCCTGACCCCCTACTACCGCGCTCTGGTCAATCGCGCACTCTCCCGTAAAGGAAAGGTCAATCAGGATAAATTCAGTTATCCACTACGGATGTTGATCTTGCCGCTGCTGCTGGTAGCACCCACACCGCTCTTTCTGGAGATCTGCAGTCGTCTGTTGTCACATCAGTCCGACAGTGAGGCGATCCTCGCCCTCGCCCAAGGGATCCACTGGGCCGCCTATCTCCTCTTCGCCACCGCTCTCCTGCGGCAACTGGGAGCGCCTCGCGGGCTATTCCTCGGTCAGTTTGGCTGGAACAGCAGCACTGTAACCCCGGTAATCGAGCTCAGTAACCGCTATCGCCCTCTACTGATCCTCTTGACCACCCTCTATCTCGCCTGTGATCAATTCCAGAGTGAGGCGGTTCGTAACGGCCCCGGCAGACTCTTCTTTCTCCTCGCCATTGTGACCGCCCTCGCCATCGCTGCAAACTGGTTTCGACTCCGGGGTCGCTTTCATCAGGGGCGCCCGCGACAACCCTATTGCTGGTGGCGCTCTCTCCGTTTCTGGGGAGGCTTTCTCGTCGCTGCAGAGGTGATTCTCCTCATCATGGCCGCTACAGGCTACTACTACGGGGCGGCGACCCTGCAGCGACTATTTGTTGAAAGTATCGCTTATCTCACTCTGCTGGCGATCGCTGCGGCACTGGTCAACCGCTGGATACTTATCTCTGAACGGGAGATCGCCTATCAACGGGCGATGCTCCGTCGAAATGAACAGCTTCAACTCCGCGCAAATGAGAAAAGCGCGACAAGTAGTAGCAGTGGAGAGGTAGTTTCTGAGATGAGCCCGGATCTCTCTCTCGATATTACCGAGATCAGCCTTCAGTCCCGCACCCTGATCAATATCATCTCACTCCTGCTCACTCTCAGCGGTCTCTACTTCATCTGGAGTGATATGCTGCCGGCAGTGAGCTTTCTCGATAACATCACCCTCTGGAACTCCGTAGTCACCGATAGCAACGGCATCGAAGAGATCCACTCCATTAGCCTGAAACTTGCCCTTCTTGCGCTCATCACGCTGGTGGTCGCACTCATCGCTTCCCGCAACCTCCCGGGAGTTCTGGAGTTGCTGATCCTTCGTCGCATCCAGCTCGCCCCGGGAACCGGTTACGCCATCACCACCCTCCTCCGTTATAGCGTAATCTTTACCGGAGTCATCATCGCTCTTAACCTTTTGGGGGTGCAGTGGGAGCGGCTGCAGTGGCTGGTGGCGGCGTTTAGTGTCGGCCTCGGTTTTGGACTACAGGAGATCTTTGCCAACTTTGTCTCAGGGCTAATCATCCTCTTTGAGAAACCGATCCGTATCGGCGACACCGTCACCATCGGTCAACTCACCGGTACGGTCACCCGCATCCAGATCCGCGCCACCACCATTACCGACTGGGATCGGAAAGAGGTGATCATCCCCAATAAGTCATTTATTACCGATCAGCTGGTCAACTGGAGTCTGAGCGATAACATCTCCCGTCAGGTGATTAAGGTCGGTATCGCCTATGGCAGCGATACTCTGCTCGCCCAGCAGCTGCTCCTGCAGATAGCCCAAAACCACCCTCTGGTACTCACCGAGCCTGCCCCCTCCGCCTTCTTTCTCGGCTTCGGCAATAGCACACTCGATTTTGAGCTACGAATCTACCTCAACGGCATCGATCAGGTGCTATCCATTCTTCACGACATCCATAGCGGTATTAACCAGATCTTTCAGCAACACGGGATTACCATCGCCTTTCCGCAACTGGATATTCACCTGCAATCTAAAACAGAGCGTTGAGGCTATACCCTGTTTCGGTTTTTAGCGAGTATGGCCGTCAGGATCTGTTGCGCAGGCTTATACTGCAGTTTCTCTAACTGCTGACGCAACTTTTTGAAGGTAGGCGCCAAGGGGTGGTTCTGGCTGAAGGGGAGATCTCTGGCGTACTGTAACGCTTCAAACCTCCCCTCCTCTATCAGCTGTGACAACTGATGGAGGCGGGATAGCTCATCTGCGGTTAGCGGTGGTGAACTCTCCTCCACCTGATCACGGTAGTGCTCAAGGTACGCCTCCATCTCCCGCCTGGTTTCGGTGATCGTCTGCTGAAACTGTCGGTAAAACTGCTGCAGCTGTCTGCTCTGCCCGTTCTCCTCCTCCATCCCGTTCAGCGATTGCACCCGCTTCACCTCTGTAAGAAGATCTACAGTGTGTTGACTCAACTGTTCCAGCCCCAGATTGAGTGCGGCACCGTTTAAGGCGTGTAAACAAGAGCGCACCTCTTGCCACTGCTGTTGTTGCAGCAGCCCAGAGAGCTGCTGTTCGATATGGCGGTAATCTTCGGTAAAGGTCTGCAGCAGTTGCGCGTAGAGATCTCTTTTCCCCCCAATTAACTGCAGAATAGGATCTGGGTTGAGCAGACTCAATCGCGTCTCACCCTCAACCACCACACTCACCGTCTTCTCCCCTTTTCCCTGCTCTTCGCTCTGCTCCGCACTCTCTTCACGGATAAAACGGGAGAGTGTCTGGCGCAATAGCACCGGATTAATCGGTTTGGTCAGGTAGGCGTTCATTCCCGCTTCAAGGCAGCGTTTTCTGTCCTCGCCCATGGCATGGGCAGTGAGCGCGATGATCGGAAGATCGCCATGGTGCGGTAGGGCACGAATCGCTCTGGTCGCCTCTATTCCATCCATCACCGGCATCTCGATATCCATTAACACCGCATCAAATGTGCGCTCTTCCACTTTTTGAAGCGCCTCCCTTCCATTTTCGGCAATTACGACCTTCACCCCCTCCAGCCTGAGCATTTCGATTACTACAAGACGGTTGACCCGGTTATCTTCGACCAAAAGCAGGGTACACCCTCGCTCGGTTTCGGTCTGAAGAGCACAGCCGAAGTGGGGATCCATAACCTCGTCACGCTCCGGGAGCTGTTGCCGATCACGAGTGAAGGGGAGTGTGAAACTAAATTTACTCCCCTCTCCCGCGACAGAGTAGACCTCAATTTCCCCCCCCATCATTCTCACCAGCTTTTGTGAGATGGCGAGGCCAAGCCCCGTCCCACCGTATTGACGCGTAGTTGAACTCTCTGCCTGGGTGAAGGGTTTGAAGATCTCTGCAAGCATCTCCGGGGGGATGCCGATCCCGGTATCGGTGACGACAAAGCGGATTTTAGTCACCCTATCATCACTCCCGGCAACCCCCTTAATCTGCTGAATGGAGAACTTTACCCACCCCTGATGGGTAAACTTAACCGCGTTTGAGATAAGATTGTTGAGCACCTGCGTTAGGCGCAGCGCATCTCCACCCAACCTGTCGGGGAGGGAGGCCGTATCCCACTCCCGAATCAGCACCAGTTCATTTCCCGCCTTCTCTCGTTCATAACTGAAGAGGGTTTCCGTCTGCTCGATCAGACGGTGGAGGGAGAAAGGCTCAGAGACAATCTCTAGCATATCCGCTTCAATCTTGGAGATGTCAAGGATGTCATTAATCAGCGCCAGCAGTAGCTCCGAGGAGCTGATAACCTGAGCCAGTAACCGCTCGTGCCGCGGCGAGCTGCTCTCACTATGGAGGATCTGCGTCAAACCGATTACTGCATTGAGTGGCGTTCTGATCTCATGACTCATGGTCGCGAGAAAGCGACTCTTGGCGTCATTGGCGTTCTCGGCCAGGGCGCGGGAGCGCTCCAGCTGCCGGTTCTGCTGCTCTAACTGCGTCGTCATCTCACGCAGAGAGGCGGTCGCCTCTGCAACCTCCTCCTCTAACCCCTGTTGGAAACGATCAATTTCCGCACTCATCCGGTTAAATCCCTGTTGTAACAAACGGATCTCCCCCCCTCCATCGACCGCTGTACGGTGGTGGGTCTCACCTTCACCCACCAAGTGCACCAACTGCGCCAGATTGAGAATCGGATGGGTCACTTTGCGTCGGATAAAAGCGACGATCAGTACCGCGATCATCAACAGCAACAGCAGGGTGAACGCTGCCAACTCTTTCAACCGACTCTTCTCTTGCTGTAGTTGCTGGGTAGAGAGCTCTATCCGTGCCTGACCGATATTCTGCCACTCTTCGGCAGCGAAACCGTTCACCCCTTCTGAAAAATCATCAATGGTGAGCGGAGTATCGGCAATTAACGCCAAATAGTTGACACTC
>JADFYS010000359.1 GCA_015232955.1 Gammaproteobacteria bacterium | reverse complement strand
ATATCGATCCCCAGAGCACGAATCTCTTTTACCAAGACATTAAATGACTCCGGCATCCCGGCATCGATGGTGTGGTTGCCGTCGACGATACTTTTGTACATTTTGGTCCTTCCGGCGACATCGTCCGACTTCACTGTCAACATCTCCTGCAGGGTGTAAGAGGCGCCGTACGCCTCCAGCGCCCACACCTCCATCTCCCCGAAGCGCTGCCCACCAAACTGCGCCTTTCCACCCAGAGGTTGCTGCGTCACCAGACTGTAAGGGCCGGTAGAGCGGGCGTGCATCTTGTCGTCAACCAGGTGGTTAAGTTTGAGCATATACATATAACCGACGGTGACGGTCCGTTCGAAGGGATCACCGGTGCGACCATCATAGAGGGTGGTCTGTCCGCTCTCCGGTAGCCCGGCGAGGGCGAGCATCCGCCGGATCTCCTCCTCGTCCGCCCCATCAAAGACCGGTGTTCCCATCGGCACCCCTTTTCTGAGATTGGCACAGAGATCGAGAATCTCACTGTCACTCAGGGTGTCGAGTTGCTCGTGGGTACCGCTGCGGTTGTAGATCTCATCAAGATACTCTCTCAGTTTGTCAACTTCGCGCTTGGCATCGAGCATCGCGCCGATCTTCAGCCCAAGCCCCTTCGCTGCCCAACCGAGATGGGTCTCCAGCACCTGGCCGACATTCATTCGTGACGGTACACCCAGCGGGTTGAGAACGATATCCACCGGTGTCCCATCTTCAGAGAAGGGCATATCTTCTACCGGCACAATCATCGAGATGACCCCTTTATTGCCGTGACGACCCGCCATCTTGTCACCCGGCTGAATCCGCCGTTTGACCGCAAGATAGATCTTGACCATCTTCAGAACGCCGGGGGCGAGATCATCCCCTTGTGTCACCTTTTTACGCTTGTTCTCAAATTGCGACTCAAAGCTCTTCTTCTGCTCTTTGATCTGTTTGGCGATCGCCTCCATCTGGGCGTTGGCGCCATCATCCTTCAGGCGGATCTGGAACCACTTATCGCGCTCGATCTCACTGAGATAGTTCTTAGTCACTTTGTCGCCGGCGGCAATATTTCCGGGGCCTCCCGACACCTCTTTCCGCAGCAGCAGATTCTGAAGTCGGTGGTAGGCGTCCTCCTCCATTATCCGCTGGCGATCGAGGAGATCCTTGCGGATGCTGTCGATCTCCTGCTCTTCGATCTGAATGGCGCGGGCGTCTTTCTCGAGGCCGTCACGGGTAAAGACCTGCACCCCGATCACCGTCCCGTTCACTCCCGAAGGAACACGAAGGGAGGTATCTTTCACATCGGACGCCTTTTCACCAAAGATGGCGCGCAGGAGCTTCTCTTCCGGGGTGAGTTGGGTCTCCCCTTTCGGTGTCACCTTACCCACCAGGATCTCTCCCGCCTTCACATCGGCACCGATATGGACGATCCCTGAATCATCAAGGCGAGCGAGAGCCCCCTCACCAACATTGGGGATATCGGCCGAGATCTCCTCTGAACCCAATTTGGTATCGCGAGCGATACAGGTCAGCTCCTGAATATGGATCGTAGTAAAACGATCCTCTTCCACCACCCGCTCTGAGATGAGAATCGAGTCCTCAAAGTTATAACCGTTCCACGGCATAAAGGCGACGAGCATATTCTGCCCCAGCGCCAGTTCGCCCATATCGGTAGAGGGGCCGTCAGCGAGACAGTCACCCCGCGCCACCACATCCCCCGGCATCACCAGCGGTTTCTGGTTGATACAGGTGTTCTGGTTGGAGCGGGTATATTTGGTCAGGTTGTAGATATCGACCCCCGCCTCGCCTGCCAGTGCCTCATCATCATTCACCCGAATCACGATTCTCGAGGCGTCTGCGGTATCGACGACTCCGCCCCGTTTGGCGATCACCACCACTCCGGAGTCGACCGCCACCGTCCGCTCCATTCCGGTTCCCACCAGCGGCTTGTCCGCACGCAGGGTCGGCACCGCCTGTCGCTGCATATTTGATCCCATCAAGGCACGGTTGGCGTCATCGTGCTCGAGGAAGGGGATCATCGACGCCGCGACCGAAACGATCTGTTTCGGCGAGACATCAAGCATATCGATCTTGTTGCGCGGCGCGAGGGTAAACTCATTAAGATGACGACAAGAGACCAGCTCATCAAGAAGGTTCCCCTCTTCATCGATAGCGACATTGGCCTGAGCGATATAGTGCTCGCCCTCATCGATGGCAGAGAGGTACTCGATCTCATCCGTCAGCAGTCCGTCAATCACCTTACGGTAAGGGGTCTCAAGAAAGCCGTAGTTATTGGTACGGGCGTAGACCGCAAGGGAGTTGATAAGGCCGATATTCGGCCCCTCAGGGGTCTCGATAGGACAGACCCGACCGTAGTGGGTGGGGTGGACATCGCGCACCTCGAATCCGGCCCGCTCCCGGGTGAGGCCACCTGGCCCCAAAGCAGATATGCGCCGTTTGTGGGTCACCTCTGACAACGGGTTGTTCTGATCCATAAACTGTGACAGCTGGCTCGAGCCAAAGAACTCCTTAATCGCTGCCGATACCGGCTTGGCGTTAATCAGCTCCTGCGGCATCAGATTATCGGCCTCAGCCAGGGTCAGTCGCTCTTTCACTGCCCGCTCAACCCGCACCAGACCGATGCGGAACTGGTTCTCGGTCATCTCACCGATGCTACGCACCCGACGGTTACCGAGGTGGTCGATATCATCGACAATCCCTTTACCGTTACGAATGGCGATTAAGGTCCGCACCACATCGAGAATATCGTCATTGGAGAGGATCCCCTCCCCTTCGACCTCTTCGCGGCCGACGCGACGGTTAAACTTCATCCGTCCCACCACCGAGAGATCATAGCGATCACTGCTAAAGAAGAGATTCTGGAACAGGTTCTCGGCAGACTCCTTG
>JADFYS010000358.1 GCA_015232955.1 Gammaproteobacteria bacterium | reverse complement strand
CGACCAACAATGTCCTCTCACCTGCTAACGGTGAACCGATCATTGTGCCGTCGCAGGATGTGGTGTTGGGACTCTACTACATGACGAGGGAGCGGGTAAATGCCAAAGGTGAAGGGATGATCTTCGCCAATATTGACGAGGCACGACGCGCCTATGAGACCGGAGCCGCCGATCTTCATGCTCGGGTGAAGGTACGACTGACCGAGGTTCTGCCCAACGCTGCAGGTGAGATGGAGGCGTTGACCTCTGTCCATGATACCACTGTCGGGCGCGCACTCTTCTTCGATATCGTCCCGGATGGTCTCCCCTTCTCACTGGTGGATCGGCCTCTGGTCAAAAAGGCGATCTCTGCGGTCATTAACACCAGCTACCGCTCACTGGGGCTGAAAGATTCGGTCATTTTCGCGGATCAGCTGATGTATCTCGGTTTTCGGATGGCGACCCGTTCCGGGGTCTCTTTCTGCTCTAGCGACATGATCATCCCGGATGAGAAAGAGGATATCCTCGCCACAGCGGATGAGGCGGTGACCGAAATCGAAAATCAGTACATCTCTGGATTGGTTACTGACGGTGAGCGTTATAACAAGGTGATCGATATCTGGTCGCACACCAATGATCAGGTGGCGAAGGCGATGATGGCCAAACTGGGTAAGGATGAGGTGGTGAATCGTGATGGGGAGACGGTCAAACAGGACTCCTTTAACTCGGTATTTATGATGGCCGACTCCGGTGCCCGAGGCAGTGCGGCACAGATTCGTCAGCTCGCCGGGATGCGGGGGCTGATGGCGAAACCGGACGGTTCGATCATCGAAACCCCGATTACCGCCAACTTCCGTGAGGGGCTGTCGGTACTGCAGTACTTTATCTCCACCCACGGTGCGAGGAAAGGTCTTGCCGATACCGCCCTAAAGACCGCCAACTCCGGATATCTCACCCGCCGTCTGGTGGATGTCGCTCAGGATCTCGCCATTACCGAAGATGACTGTGGGACGACCGATGGTCTCACCCTCCACAGCCTGATCGAGGGCGGGGATGTGGTCGAGCCATTGAGTGAGCGGGTACTGGGTCGGGTAACGGCGGTAGATGTTGTCGATATCAAAGGCAATATGGTGATCCCTCGCAACACGCTGCTTGATGAGTTGTGGGTGAAGAAGATCGAGGAGCTCTCCATCGATAACATCAAGGTGCGCTCTCCTATCACCTGTGAGACCCGTTATGGGGTCTGTACCTCCTGTTATGGGCGAGATCTCGCACGGGGGCACAAGGTCAATGTTGGCGAGTCGGTCGGAGTCATTGCCGCACAGTCGATCGGTGAGCCGGGAACCCAGCTCACGATGCGTACCTTCCATATTGGGGGTGCGGCATCGCGTTCGGCAACGGTGACCAATATTCAGAACAAGAACCCCGGTGTAGTGCGTCTCCATAACATTAAGACTATCCAGCACCGTGATGGCTATTTTGTCGCGGTCTCCCGCTCTGGTGAACTTACGGTTATCGATAACAGTGGTCGTGAGCGTGAACGCTACAAGGTACCCTATGGCGCGAGAATTGATGCCAATGACGAACAGAAGGTCGAGGCGGGCACTATTCTGGCGACATGGGACGCCCATACCCACCCTGTGGTGACCGAACTGGCGGGTATTATCAAATTCTCTGAGTTTGAAGAGGGGATCACTATCAACAAGAGCACCGATGATCTGACCGGTCTGACGACATTGGTGGTAATCGATCCGCAGCAGCGGGGTAGTGGTGGGCGTGATAAGCGGCCAATGGTCAAGCTGGTAGACAGTAACGGCGGTGATCTCTTTCTCCCCGATACCGAGATCCCGGCGCAGTACTTCCTCCCCGGAGGCGCAATCGTCAGCTATAAAGATGGTGCTGAAGTGGGACCGGGGGATGTCCTGGCGAGGATTCCGCAGGAGTCGTCAAAAACCCGTGATATTACCGGTGGTCTCCCGAGGGTGGCGGATCTGTTTGAGGCGAGGAAGCCGAAGGAGTCCTCCATCCTGGCGGAGATTAGCGGTACCGTCGGCTTTGGTAAGGAGACCAAAGGGAAGCAGCGACTGGTGATTACCCCTAAAGAGGGGGATCCCTACGAAGAGTTGATCCCGAAGTGGCGCCATGTCACGGTGTTTGAAGGTGAGAGTATCGAGAAGGGTGAGGTTGTGGTCGAAGGTGAACCCAACTCCCATGATATCCTTCGTCTGAAAGGGGTCGATGTTCTCGCGCACTACATCGTCAATGAGGTGCAGGATGTCTACCGGCTGCAAGGGGTAAAGATCAACGATAAACATATCGAAGTGATCACGCGTCAGATGTTGCGTAAGGTGGAGATCTCCTCGGTGGGCGATACCAGCTTCCTTCAGGGGGAGCAGGTGGAGTACGCCCGTCTCCTGGATGAGAACGATCGGGTCACGGCAGAGGGGAAGATGCCGGCGGGTTATCAACGGCTACTGCTGGGGATCACCAAGGCCTCCCTTGCCACCGAATCGTTTATCTCTGCGGCATCATTCCAGGAGACCACCCGCGTCCTGACCGACGCGGCGGTCACCGGTAAGGTCGATAAGCTGCGTGGCCTGAAAGAGAATGTCATCGTCGGTCGCCTCATCCCCTCGGGAACCGGTCTCGCTTATCACGAACAGCGTAAAAAGAACCGCACCGTACCGCAGGAGCCAGAGGCGCTGCCAGAGGCGATGATGGGCAGTAGTAGTGAGAGTGCTAACGGAACCGCGGAGGTCGAGCAGGCTCAAGAGGAGCCGTCGTCGTAACGCAGTAGATCTACCGTCATAAGCTCTGGCGAACACCCCCTCTTTTGGGGGTGTTCTGCTTTTAACCCCAGAATGGGGGTCGTAAAACCGTTCTCAGTGAGGCTGTATCTCCTGTACAGCCTCAGCCAGTAGCGATTCAGATACGCC
>JADFYS010000357.1 GCA_015232955.1 Gammaproteobacteria bacterium | reverse complement strand
GATGGAGACTCTGCGCCTCAACCCTTGCCTTTTTCCACGCTCCCCCCCATCACAAGAGAGAGGGTGGACGGAAGGCCGCAGCTTGGCTATCATCCTCTTCATCAAAATAACTTCGGTGGTCCCAGATGTTAAGTAAAGAGCTTGAAATATCGATTAACCGCGCCTTTCAGCATGCGCGGGAACAGCGGCACGAGTTTGTAACTGTAGAGCACCTCCTCCTCGCGCTAACCGACAGCCCGAGTGCGGCGCCTATCCTTCATGGGTGTGGTGCCAATCTCAAACAACTTCAACGCGAGCTGCGCAACTATATCGACGACACCCTGCCTCCACTCAGCAGTGACCATAATCAGGATCCGGTGCCCACCCTCGGTTTTCAGCGGGTGTTGCAGCGGGCGGTGATTCAGGTACAGTCATCCGAGCAGCCTGAAACCACTGGGGCCAATGTCCTGGTGGCCATCTATCACGAAAAAGAGTCGCACGCCACCTACCTCCTCCAGCAGCAGGAGGTGAGCCGATACGATGTCATCTCCTACCTCTCACACGGACCGGAACAGGAGAGAGGGGAGAGTCAGCCGGCAGGTGCAGAGAAAGGCGAACCACAGAGTGAGCCACCCCTAAGCCGTTTTGCCACCAACCTCAACGATCTCGCCCGGGCCGGGAAGATAGATCCCCTCATCGGTCGCGCGGCAGAGATCGATCGCACCATCCATATCCTCTGTCGACGCCGCAAAAATAACCCGCTACTGGTGGGAGAGGCGGGGGTGGGCAAGACTGCCCTCGCCGAGGGGCTGGCAAAAAAGATTGTCGATGGCGAGGTGCCGGAGATCCTCAATGAGTCCACCATCTACGCCCTCGATCTCGGCTCTCTTCTTGCCGGAACCAAATATCGTGGAGACTTTGAAAAACGACTGAAGGCGGTACTCTCCGAGCTAAAAAAGATCAAAGACTCTATCCTGTTTATTGATGAAATTCATACAATTATTGGCGCCGGTTCCACCTCTGGTGGGAGTATGGACGCCTCAAACCTGATTAAACCGATGCTCGCTTCGGGAGAGCTGCGCTGTATCGGCTCCACCACCTATCAGGAGTATCGCGGGATCTTTGAGAAGGACCACGCCCTCAGTCGCCGTTTTCAGAAGGTCGACATCAACGAACCAAGCGTTGCCGAGACGATCCAGATCCTCCACGGTCTGAAGGGGCGGTTTGAAGAGCACCACAATGTCAACTACAGTGATGACGCTATTCGCGAAGCGGCCGAGCTGGCCGATCGTCACCTCCACGACCGCCATATGCCGGACAAGGCGATCGACATTATCGATGAGGCTGGTGCCGGAGAGCGGCTAAAAGCGGCGGAGGATCGTCTGCCGCAGATCGACACCAACGCCATCGAACAGATCGTTGCCAAAATGGCGCAGATCCCTCCGAAGCGGGTGTCGAGTTCAGACAAAGAGAGCCTGCGTCACCTTGAACGCGACCTGCAGCTACTGATCTACGGCCAGAATGAGGCGATTAAGACCCTCGCAACTGCGATCAAACTCTCGCGTTCGGGACTGGGGCAGGAGCAGCGTCCCATCGGCTCCTTCATCTTTGCCGGACCGACCGGTGTCGGTAAGACCGAGGTGACCCGGCAGCTGGCAAAGACACTGGGGATCGAACTGACCCGTTTCGATATGTCGGAATATATGGAGCGACACACCGTTTCTCGCCTCATCGGTGCCCCACCTGGATATGTTGGCTACGATCAGGGGGGATTGCTGACCGAGGCGATCAACAAGACGCCACACACCGTTCTCCTCCTTGATGAGATAGAGAAGGCGCATCCAGAGGTCTATAACCTCCTCCTTCAGGTGATGGACCACGGAACACTCACCGACAACAACGGTCGCAAAGCGGACTTCAGCAACGCCATTATCGTCATGACCACCAACCTCGGTGCAGAGAAGCTGGCCAAACAGCCACTGGGATTCACCACTCAGGATCACCACGAAGATAGCAGTGAGGCGGTCAATCGCCACTTCACCCCAGAGTTTCGTAACCGGCTTGACGCCATTATTCACTTCCACGCGCTAGAGAGTGATAGCATCAGCCGCGTCGTCGATAAGTTCCTGCTTGAACTGGAGGGGCAACTCGAACCGAAAGGGGTCACCATCGATATCGATGAAGAGGCGAGAGCGTGGATAGCCAACCGCGGCTTTGATACCTTTATGGGGGCGAGACCGATGGCCCGGGTAATTCAGGAGGAGATCAAACGCCCCCTGGCCGAGGAGCTCCTATTTGGCTCCCTTGAGAAGGGAGGTGAAGTGGTGGTCACGGTCAAAGAGGGAGAGCTACACTTAAACTACACTGCCTCACCCACCGGTGATGAGAGTCACTCCCGGGAGCTGCCAGAGCACCATGAATGACCGTTGGGCTTCCTGGCGTCAGCCCAACCTACCGGGTTGTGGTTGGCCAAGGGGGTGAGACAGACTGAAGGGAGAGAGGTTGGGCTGAACTCCGGAAGCCCGGCAGACTCCTTTCTCAGGGGCGGATAATCTATCGTGCGCGAAAGACGATACGCCCCTTGCTCAGATCGTAAGGGGTAAGTTGCACCGTAACCACATCCCCGGTCAATATCCGGATATAGTGCTTACGCATCTTGCCAGAGATATGGGCTGTCACCACATGTCCATTTTCCAGTTCAACCCGAAAGGTGGTGTTGGGCAGTGTCTCCACCACCTTTCCCTCCATTTCGATCCCTTCTTCTTTTGCCATATCGTCTATACCTACATTATAAATCAAATAGTTAAACCATAAACTGTACTATGATTCCCGAATTAACAGACCACGGCAACCTGTACCTGACGCATCCGCTTGGTTCAACCTAAAATCCGCAGTTGACCGCTACACACTTCCATCAACCTAATGATTATGCAATGAAATTCACAA
>JADFYS010000356.1 GCA_015232955.1 Gammaproteobacteria bacterium | reverse complement strand
CTACCCAGACAGTTATAGTATTGTTTCTGGTGTTGAGTTCCTCTGCAATCGCTTGATGCTGCATCCCTTTATCAGCCATCAATATGATTTTGGCCCGCTTTACTATGGACTGTCTTTCGGTATGCTTACGAGCCAATTTTTCGAGAATAGTTCTTTCTTCATTTGTAAGGTAGATCTTCTTGCGTTGTTGATGGCTCAATTGTGCACTCCTTGTTGTGTTGTCGCAATATCCCAACAATAGTGTGACGGAAGGAGCTTGAAATGTCTAGGGCTTTATCGGTTATTTCGCTGGTGTGGTACTAGATTTTCCAACAATTGAAAGTAGACATTGGCATCTTCCAGATCAGTTTCGTGAGTCACACAGGCCGGACCGCCCAGTGCGATCCACACACCCTCAATGTAATTTCTTAAAGAGCAACGCCCCTGCTCCAAGCGGGCCGTATTAAGCACGGGTAATATTCGGGAGATACGGCTGCGCCCATCCTCAGAGAGCTGTTGTATGCGCTCTTCTTGAAGAAGCAAGTCGATAACTGTCCGCTGATGTTCGTCTCCCGCCAAGGTATAGATATCTTGAAGTGTCAGCCCACAATAGGGGGCGCGGAGCACTGACAGCCACGCAATGCGATCGCCGCTGTGACTCAATGCCCGAGTTAACGCCAGGAGATCCTGAATAATCGGGCGATGTGCTAATCGCTCGATGTCTACGGCCTGGAAATGCAGATTCGCCTTCTGAAGTTGTTCAATAATCTTTTCTAGATGAGTTCGTCCTCTGACCAAAATCGCAATCGTACCGTCTGGACGCACTCTCTTAGCTTGCTGCACAATGGATACAATCTGGTTCGCTTCTGAAGTATCATCGCGTCCGAGAGATGGGTGGACCGTAACAGCTTCAGTCGTCAATAACGGATGAAAGGGTGTCGACGGTGCATAAGAGACTGCCCCCTCGGCAACATTGTCACTTGCCGACAACACATTTGGAAAGTGTTGGTTGACCCAATCAACAATCCCTTGTTGTGATCGGAAATTAACCGAGAGACGAAGGAATTCGAGTGGCACCTGACCAATGCCGTGTTCTCTCGCTGCGAGAAACAGTCCCACTTCGGCTTCACGAAAACGATAAATAGACTGCATTGGATCTCCTACCACGAAAAGGGTATGTCCATCCTCGGGCTGCCATCCAGCCGTCAACCGTTTGAGTAGTTCGTATTGGCTGAACGAAGTATCCTGAAACTCATCCACCAATAGATGGCGAATTCGATAGTCCAATGCCAATGCAAGATCCGTTGGCGCTTCAGATTCACCCAGCGCGCGTATGGCGGCCTGTGCCAAGGCTGGAAAATCGATTTTTCTCTGTTCGGTGAACACCAGTTCGAGGTGAGCTGCCGCTATGCGCAACAGCTCTATCAATGCCTGCAATGTTTCCCACTCTTCATTCGTATATTGATGCGGAGGTAACGCCCCTAGCAGAGCGAGTTGATCCCGAAATGCATCTTCATCGTGCAAAGAGTTCAGCAGCGCCTGTATGCGATTTTTCATCTCGGTAAGGTGAGCCTTCTCTGCCTTATCTTTTGTACTACTCGGTGCCTTGAACCCCTGACTCTTTGTTATGCTCTTCCGCCAAGTACCATCCTCGGTCAACAACAACTTCGCTAGACCCTCCCACTGACTTCGATCCTCTATTTGGGTTTCAGGGTAACCGTAGAGATCCTCGCAAAGGGTAATTGGAGAATCTGTACCCATCAGGTTATCTGCAGCAAACCGCGCCAACTCACTCAGCTCCGATTCGTATGCCTTGGGGGCTTGTCTCTTCAGCGCCTCCAATGCACTGGTGACTAGACGCGCCAGAGCTTTTTCCAGGTAATCTCTTTCCAGTCTCGGGTGTTGTGGATCTGAGACATGGCGTAACCATTGATCCCGACGGGCTAGCATGGTTGATATCATCTCTTGCAGTTTATCCAGACGATTATCCAGATGCTGGACCAAATACGCGATAGCATCCGACCATGTCTCTTCGGACTCCAACTCGGAAATGGTATTTCTGGCCGCATCCAGATAAAGTGACTCGGCATCTTCGGCAATAGCGGGTACAGAACCAAACTGGGAGAGTATCGGCATCTGACGCGCCAATGCGGTACAAAGGGAGTCAATGGTCTGGATGCGCAGGCGTGCCGGGTTCTCAAGCAGGTGCCATCCACGCTCTTTATCACGAGCGAGCGCTCGACAAGCGAGTTCCCAGGTGTGCCTCTCATGATCTTTTTCAGGTGACTGCTCGTTTTTGGCACGCTCCAACGCCTGTAAGATCCGTTGACGCATCTCACCTGCTGCTTTACGGGTAAAGGTGTTCGCCACGATCTCTTCAGGCGACTCAACGCCCGCAAGAAGGACAAGATAGCGCTGTGTGAGCAGATCGGTTTTCCCGGAACCCGCCGGCGCCTGCACAATAAAGGATGTGGTTGGGTCCAGCGCACGTGTACGAGCTTCTTGGTCAGCGATGGTTACCTGTTCGTTCATTCTTGTTCCTCCATATCGTTGGACTCACCATCCAATACCCTCAGCTCGTGAATCCGGCACAACGGCTTGAGATCACAGTAAGTGCAGGTAGTCGGATATTTCTTGGGATCCACCATGGCTTCCCCATTGCGAAATGCTTCACCTAAGCGCTCCATCGTCACCCGCCAATCTTCTAAAACATCGGGCCAAGAGCCCGCCTCACTGGTCTGTTTCAGTTCTTGATAGGATTTCACATCCGGTGCCAATCCACCCTCTGCTGCAACCCCCTTAAAAGCCATATCACCCGCTTTCACTTGCGCAAATAACACACCCGCAATATCACCCCGGACAGTCATGCTGTAGAGTGGTAGCTGCGGCTCCTCAGGACGCTCCCCAAACCATTGACTCGGCTTTACCTCCCCGGTTTTGTAATCAATCACCATCTGACGGCCA
>JADFYS010000355.1 GCA_015232955.1 Gammaproteobacteria bacterium | reverse complement strand
AGTAGTCATAGAGATCATCGAGGTTTTGGGCGATCTCGCCACCCAGTTCAAGGTCAAGACTCTCTCTCAAACCGCCGATGATTGCCACAGTCTTGATTAAAAGTTCACTCTGAAGGCGACTATCGCCGCGAGCGAGAGCAATCTTTGCCTCGTGGAGCCGCTCCAAGGCTCCCTCCATCAGCATCTGAATCAGACGGTGGGAGGCGACCGGCTCCTGATCATCTGCGGTCATTACCTGGTTATAAAAATCACTTTCTGGGCGTTGAATCATTGCGTACATGGTCATATTCCTCAAATGGTGTGGTGATAGGGTGAATAAAGACAGACTATCCTGTCATCTAAATTGGGATTGAAATGAGTGGGGCTACACCCCCTCCCCACCTCTATGAGGGGAGGGAGCGTTCAGTCTGTCTCTACCCGAGAAGGGAGAGCACCCCCTGCGGCAGCTGATTGGCCTGTGTCAACATCGCTGAACCCGCCTGCTGCAGAATCTGGGTTCTGGTCAGGTTTGCCGTCTCTGCCGCGAAGTCGGCGTCGAGGATACGGCTTCTGGATGCCGAGAGGTTCTCGATAGCGTTCTCATTGGTACGAATCACCGAATCCATCCGGTTCATTGAGGCGCCTAATAGTCCCCTCTGGTTATTTACGGTCAGAATCGCCTCATCCATCTTGGCGATTGCAACACTGGCGTTGGCAGCGGTGTTCACCTGCGCCGCGCCGGCAGTGTCACCGGTAAAGACACTGGCAACATTGGTCAGAGAGACATCTATCTTGTCACCGGCATCGGCACCCACCTGAAAGGATACTATGGTTGCTGAACCGATAACATTGGTTCCGTTAAAGGTGAGGTTGGTGGCGACACGATAGATCTCCGCTTCGAGCTGATTGACTTCGGCGTTCATCGCCGACCGCTCTACCGCGGTGTAGTTCCCGTTGACCGACTGAACCGCCAACTCACGAATACGGTGAAGCATATTCCCCACCTCTTGCAGCCCGCCCTCTGCCGTCTGAATTAAGGAGACGGCGTCACCGGCGTTGCGGGTCGCCTGGGCATAACCGCGAATCTGTTTGTTCAGACCTTCAGAGATGGAGAGACCTGCCGCATCATCCTTTGCGCTGTTAATACGCAGTCCTGAAGAGAGCCGTTGCAGTGAAGTCTGAAGTGAAGCCTGTGATTTATTAAGGTACCTTTGGGCACCGATTGCTGCTACATTTGTATTAATTACCTGAGCCATGACTGTTCTCCTAAATTGTTGATTGCTATGTATTAAAAAGGAGTGCTCTGCTTTATTTTGTGCATTTGTCGCTCCTGACCAAAATAGCGGAAGCGGGATCGCAAACTTTAGCGACAGGGATCACTTTTTTTCAGTTTGTAGTACAACAGTCGTCGCTAACTCTCTGATGGAATATCAATTTTAGCCGCGAAAATGGCTCGTAATGGGATAGAAAATCATCTATTCTCCTCACTGTAATGATTGAAAAACAGAGGAGTTGTTGGACCATGATGTTGGGCAAAAGGGCATTATTCCGCCCCGGTGATACTATTTTCAAGAAGGGTGACCCCGGAGATGTTGCCTATATCGTTGAGTATGGTCAGCTCTCTGTCGTCATTAATGAGAGAGAGATCAACAGCCTGGGTCCGGGAGATACCGTCGGCGAGATGGCGATCATCGATAGTCAACCCCGTTCAGCTACAGTCACGGCTGCGACAGAGAGCTCTCTTTTGGTGATCAGTCGCGACTATTTTGAAGAGAAGATCGCGGCCTCTGATCCCATTCTCAAACACTTTATCCAGGTTCTGCTCTGCCGAATTCGCTACGCTGAGCGCCGCGCCCTTCTCCCCCAGGCGGAAGAGTTAAAACTGGGGCGTGAGATCTCCAAAGGGGACGCCTATCACCGGAGTCAACAGGAGGTGATCGCCCTTCTCACCCTCAATCGCGAACTACAAGAGGGTCTGAAGCGCAAAGAGTTTGAGCTGTTCTACCAACCGATTGTCCGCATTGGCGACGGCTGCCTGAGTGGATTTGAGGCGTTGATTCGTTGGAAACACCCCCATCGGGGGCAACTCAACCCCTTCTCCTTTATCAACGCCTCGGAAGAGGCGGGGATGATCATCCCCATGGGTAACTGGGTCTTTGAGACCGCCTGTGAAGCGCTGCACCATTTTCACCAGCTCAAGAACTCTAAAGGCGAAAAGCAGGATCAACTCTCCATGAGTGTCAACCTCTCCTATCGTCAGTTCTTCGACAACCGTCTGGTGGAGACCATCGACTACTGTATCGCCCGCTTCCGCCTCCCTCCGCAGCGGATCACCGCAGAGCTCACCGAATCACTCTTTATCGACAATCCCGACTCCGCCGCCACCTTTCTCGCCCAGCTACGCAAGCGAGGGATTAAGATTGCCGTCGATGACTTTGGTACCGGCTACGCCAGCCTCACCTATCTTGAGCGTTTTTCTCCCGAAGTGCTGAAGATCGATCAATCTTTCATTAAACCTATGGGTGAGAATATTCAAGCGGCTGCCATCGTCGAAGCCCTGATTCAGATGGCGCACAAACTCAACATCCAGATCATCGCCGAAGGGGTGGAGGGGCCGGAGATCACCCAGACCCTCAATCAGATGGGTTCGATCTATGCCCAAGGCTACTTCTTCTCAAAACCGCTTGGCTTTGATGATGCCTGCGCACTAATCAGAAGTGGTCACCGCTGGATCTGAATCATCCTAAAATCCTCAGTTGGACACTGTGAAGGGTGCGTTTGTGGTGGTGCAGTGCAACGAAGGCATGGATGCCGGAGGTAGGGCGACGCAGGAAGCTAAAGCCGAGGCACAACGACGCGTAATAGTGGTTGATGTCCATGGATGGACGGAATGCAGAAAATACACGACTGCATGGATGCAGGAGGTACGAGTCCAAGGATGGACGAAGGTAGAACAATGCAGGAGCAATTGTCGA
>JADFYS010000354.1 GCA_015232955.1 Gammaproteobacteria bacterium | reverse complement strand
GTGGGCTATCTCCATCTGGTCAATGACGATCAGGAGACCCTGAAACTGGTCACCTGGAACCGTGAGGCGCAGAAGGGGTGTCAGGCCGCCTTTGATGATCACTACCCCATCTCAGCGGCGGGGATCTGGGCCGACTCTTTTCGCCAGCGCCAGGTGGTGATCCACAACGACTACCCCGCCCAAGCGTCAGCAGCGGGCCTGCCCGAGGGTCACTTTCCCCTGCAGCGCCACATGAGTGCCCCGGTGGTGGATGGGAACTTGGTAAGGATGATTATCGGAGTTGGGAATAAGGAGGAGCCGTACCACCAGGCCGATGCGCAGCAGTTACAGATGGTTTCCGATAGTATTCAGACCATAATTATGCGTCACCGCGCCGAGCAGAAGCTGATAGAGAGTAATCGTCGGTTGAAACTGGCGACCGATTCGGCAGAGATGGGGGTGTGGGAGCTGGATCTGGTGGCGGATCAGCTCATTTGGGATGAACAGATGTTTCGCCTCTATGGTCTGGATGGGGGAGAGGAGTGCGGTGGTTATGGGGAGTGGCTACAGCGGATAGAAGAGGAAGATCGGGCGGAAGTCCGTCATCAGTTTGATGCTCTCTCTACACAGAAGCTGAGTGTTGAGCTGGAGTTTAGAATTCTCCGTCGTCAGGATGGTGAGCGGCGTACCTTGAAGTCCCACGCCCTGGTGCAGTGCAGTGCAGAGGGGGTACCGCAGAAATTGGTCGGGGTGAGCTACGATATCTCTAATCGCAAGAAGCGTGAGAAGAAGTTGCAGCTGGCGGCCAATGTTTTTCACTTCGCCCACGAAGGGATCGTGATTACCGATTTCGATGCGGTCATCCTTGATGTCAATGAGACCTTCACCACCATTACCGGTTTTACCCGGGAGGAGGCGATTCAGGCCAACCCCAGAATTCTTAAATCGGAACGGCACGATAGTCACTTCTATCGGCAGATGTGGCGCTCTCTCCTGAATCATGGGCAGTGGTGCGGGGAGATCTGGAACCGGCGCAAGGATGGTCAGGTCTACCCGGCAAATCTTACTATTAGTGCTATTCGTGACGACAAGGGGGGCACCAGCCACTATGTTGCCCTCTTTACCGATATTTCGGCGCAAAAAGAGGCGCAGCAGCGGTTGGAACAGATCGCCCATTTTGATGCTCTCACCGGTCTCCCCAACCGAACTCTTCTGGGAGATCGCTTGCGTCAGGACATGATCCACGCCAGTCGTCGCCAGCAGCGGTTGACATTGGCGTTTATCGATCTCGACGGCTTTAAGGCGGTCAATGATAACTATGACCACTCGGTAGGGGATCTCCTTCTTCAGACCGTCGCCAAACGGATGCAGCAGGCGCTTAGAGAGGGGGATACCCTTGCCCGTTTGGGGGGCGATGAGTTTGTGGCAGTTCTGGTCGATCTAAAGCAAAATCAGGAGGGGGTGGTGATGTATCAGCGGCTGCTGGCCGCCGCATCGCAACCGCTTGAGATCAGCGGTGCAGTGATTCAGGTCTCTGCCAGTCTCGGGGTCACCTTCTATCCGCAGCGGGAGGAGATCGACGCAGATCAGCTGTTGCGTCAGGCGGATCAGGCGATGTATCAAGCGAAACAGAAGGGGAAGAACTGCTACCAGATCTTTGATGCCGACCTCGAGAGCCGCTTCCGCTTCACCCAGGGTACGATCGAACGGCTTGTAGCGGCAGTGCGTGATGGCGAGATGGAACTCTACTATCAGCCGAAGATCCACCTTCGGCGTGGTGAGGTGGTCGGGGCTGAGGCGCTGATTCGCTGGAACCACCCCACCCGCGGGGTACTGCCTCCGGCGGAGTTTTTGCCGATAATCGATAACCATCCGCTCATTGCAACCATCGGCGAATGGGTTCTTGAAGTGGCACTGCAGCAGCTGCAGCAGTGGCAGCGGGCGGGGGTGAATCTGCTCTTAAGCATCAATGTTGCCGCCTATCAACTGCAACAGAAGGGGTTTGTGCCCCACCTCGAGGCGGCGCTTGCCCGCTATCCTGAGGTTTCGCCGCGTACGCTGGTGCTGGAGATTCTTGAGACGACAGCACTTGATGATGTCTCGCACAGCTCGGAAGTGGTCCTCGCCTGCAGGGAGCTGGGGGTGGGGGTCTCTCTCGATGATTTTGGCACCGGTTACTCCTCACTCGCCTATCTACGCCAGCTTCCGGTGACTGAAATTAAAATCGATCAGAGCTTTGTGCGCGATATGCTCCACGATCCGGCTGACTTCTCCATTGTCAATGGTGTTTTGGGGATGTCCGAGGCGTTCCAGATCGAAGTGGTGGCAGAGGGGGTTGAGACCGAGGAACAAGGTGTACTTCTGATACAAGCGGGGTGCCGTTACGCCCAGGGGTACGCCATTGCCCGACCGTTACCGCTGGCCGGGTTTGAGGCGTGGATGCGTTCGTGGCGGCCGGTGACTGCATGGTGTCAAAGTGAGCGGATCCGGGGAGAGGGGCAGCCGCTTCTCTTTGCCGGAATCTGTCACCGGTCGTGGGTGCGGCAGCTTCAACGCTATCTCTCCGCCTCTCGCGACACACCGCCACCGATGAATATCCGCTTCTGTCGTTTCGGTCGCTGGCTAGAGGAGTACCGTCAGCAGTTCAGGGAGAGCCAGCAGCTGCATGAGGTAGAGCTGTGCCACAACCGGATCCACGAAGTGGCTGCGGAGTTGATTGCGCACCACCAGCAGGGGGAGCCGTCAGCACCGAATCAGATTCGGGAGGTGACCGCTCTGAGCGAACGGCTTCTTGGCCTGCTACAGCAGCTATATACCCAAGACCCCTGAAAACGCTGGTTCCAGAAAGTCGATAAGCGCGACGCTCGACCGTGAAGAACCCTTTGCATAGAATGACTATTCATCCGGCTTCATGCCTTGAATAGCAGCACTTCTCGACTCCCTGAAATCCACTGTTTCCAAGTATCTTGAGGTTA
>JADFYS010000353.1 GCA_015232955.1 Gammaproteobacteria bacterium | reverse complement strand
ACCCCATCGCCCCGCCCCTGTAGTATCAGTTACCGAACGACTTAACCGATAGAGAGAGCGCTGTTGATGGAAAAAAGAGTGGATCTGAAGTATCGCAGGATTCTCCTCAAATTGAGCGGTGAGGCGTTAATGGGAGATAACCAATTTGGTATTGATACCGGCGTCATCTCAAGGATTTCAACCGAAATTGGTGAAGTGGTTGCGGCAGGGGTAGAGGTCGGATTGGTGGTGGGAGGCGGCAATATCTTTCGTGGCGTCAGCCTCTCCTCCACCGGAATGGAGCGGGCCAATGCCGACCATATCGGGATGTTGGCGACAGTCATTAACGCTCTGTCGCTGCAGGATGGACTGGAGCGGGCAGGGATGACGGTGCGGGTGATGTCGGCGCTGCCGATTCACCAGATGTGTGAGGACTATATCCGTCGTCGCGCCGTACGCCATCTTGAGAAGGGGAGGGTGGTCATCTTCGCTGCCGGAACCGGAAACCCGTTCTTTACCACCGATTCTGCGGCCACCCTGCGCGGAATTGAGACCCATGTGGATCTCGTGCTTAAGGCGACCAAAGTGGATGGGGTCTACTCTGCGGATCCGATGAAGGACCCCACGGCGGTAAAGTATGATCGTCTCACCTTTGATGAGGTGCTGGATAAGCGGTTGGGGGTGATGGATCTGACCGCGATGGTGCTCTGTCGTGATAATCGACTGCCGATTCGGGTCTACAACATGAACCGTCCCGGGGCGTTGATGCGGGTGATTCGTGGCGAGAATGAAGGAACCTTGATTGAGTGTGACACAGATTAGAGTGGAGTAGCGTAGTGATTGACGATATTTTGAAAGATGCCAAGAGCCGAATGGAGAAGAGTCTGACAACACTAAAGGGGGAGTTGGCGAAGATCCGAACCGGTCGTGCCCACCCCTCTATCCTGGACCATATCACCGTAGATTACTACGGCTCGGAGGTCCCCATCAGTCAGGTGGCCAACATCGCGATTGAAGATGCGCGAACACTGACGGTAACCCCGTGGGAAAAGACGATGGTGAAGGCGGTAGAGAAGGCGATCTTAACCTCGGATCTCGGACTCAATCCGGCGGTTTCAGGTACAGTGATGCGCCTGCCGATGCCACCGCTGACTGAGGAGAGACGGCGGGATCTTACCCGCATTGTGCGTAAAGAGGGGGAGGGGAGTAAGGTCGCCATCCGCAATATTCGGCGCGATGTCAACTCTGATATTAAGGCCTACCTTAAGGAGAAAGAGGTGAGCGAGGATCAGGCCCGCAGCGGTGAAGATCAGATCCAGAAGCTAACCGACAGCTATAGCGCGAAGATCGATGTGATGGTGGAGGCGAAGGAGAAAGAACTCCTCGAAATGTGATTTTGTTGCGCTCTGCCCAGTTGCCCTCTGTAGCGATGGCTACAGAAAGAGAGAGAAGGGGGCTGCCCTCTCCGTTTCTATCACCGTAACCTCTGCTATGACGCCATCAAAGATACCCCGACACATCGCGATCATCATGGACGGTAATGGCCGCTGGGCCAAAAAACGGCTCCTTCCCCGTTTTGCCGGCCATCAACAGGGGATGGAGTCGGTGCGCAAGGTGGTCAAAAAGTGTATCGAAGATGGGGTCGAGGTGTTGACCCTCTTCGCCTTTAGCAGCGAGAACTGGAAACGGCCTGCGGAGGAGGTGGGGCTGTTGATGAAACTCTTTGTCGGCGCCCTTGATCGCGAAGTTCGCAAACTGCACAAAAACGGTGTTTCGCTACGAATTGTCGGCGACATCACCGCCTTTCCAGATGAGTTGCAGCAGCGTATTGTCGCCGCTGAGAAGATGACCGCCGACAATCGCCGCCTCTATCTCAATATTGCTGCCAACTACGGTGGGCGATGGGATATTGTCGAGGCGACCAAAAAGCTGGCGTACCGGGTGAAGCACGGCAGTCTCGGGGTAGAGGAGATCACTTCAGAGCTGCTGGCGCAAGAGCTGGTCATGGCCGATCTCCCTGAACCGGATCTCTTTATCCGTACCGGGGGAGAGGAGCGGATTAGCAATTTTCTGTTGTGGCAGCTCGCCTATTGTGAACTCTATTTTACGCAACAGCTCTGGCCGGAGTTTGATGAGTCGTCACTGCAACAGGCGATCGACTCTTTCGGATCCCGTCAGCGCCGTTTTGGGATGACTGGAGAGCAGGTTGAGGATAGCGCCTCTTGAGTTCGCTGCAGCAGAGGGTCTTGACGGCTCTCATCCTTGCCCCCCTCATCATTTTGGGTACGGTAACCCTCTCCAGTGACGGCTTTGCTCTGATGTTGACCGCAGTATTTGCCCCAGCCATCTGGGAGTGGAGCGGTTTGATTGATCGCGACAGCTTACCCCTGCGTATCGCCTTTACCGTGGTGTCACTCCTCTCGCTGCTCGCAATCTACCTCTTCTCCCTCGACGATCTGGAGTGGCTGTTGTGGCTTGGCACCGCTTTTTGGGTGTTGGCCACCAAGCGGGTGATCCACTATCCGCAGCAACTGAGCCTGATTCAGACCAGTCGTGGCGGTCGTTTCATCGCCGGTCTTCTCGTTTTGGTTCCCGCATGGGGGAGTCTGATTCTGCTCCATACCCAGTTTGGCGTAGCGTACCTGCTGTTGCTGGTGGTCCTGATCTGGGGTGCCGATATCGGTGCCTACTTTAGTGGCAGACGCTGGGGGCGTCATAAACTGGCGCCGGCGGTCTCACCCGGCAAGAGCTGGGAGGGGGTTGCTGGTGGTGCACTCCTGGCGTTATTGGCGGCTGTCGCGATCCGTTATAGCTTGGAGCTGCCGCTGGCGCTGATCCCCCTTATCATCATCTCTCTGCTTGTGGTTGCGATCTCCATTGTTGGCGATCTCTTTGAGAGCCTCTTCAAACGGATTGCCGGGGTGAAGGATAGCGGAAACCTGCTACCCGGACACGGTGGCGTCCTCGACCGCATCGATAGCCTCACCGCCGCGGCCC